>DATHWC010000241.1:0-25111 GCA_035460985.1 Lunatimonas sp. | reverse complement strand
AGTTTGGGGCCAGATTCATCTCCTATTAGGTCTCCCTGCAATTTTAATATAAATTTGTCTGCTATTTTGGCTGTTTCGTATTGGACTTTCATTGGGTTACAAAAATTTATCTGTTGACTTTGCGGAATTTTCTTACTGAATCAGGGAAAGGAAGGTAGTTAGTGTTTAGTTTTGACTTTCGGCCTAAACTCACAGGAGCTGTCTGTGCAGTTTCCATATAAAATCAGGGAGTGGTGGATAATGTTGAATTTTAATATTTCCCCCACTGTATTTTGAATATTCTGAATTCTCGGATCACAAAACTCCTTCACCTGATGACATTCCGTGCAAATCAGGTGGTCATGTTGTTTGTAGCCGTAGGATTTCTCATATTGGGCCAGGTTTTTCCCAAACTGATGCTTGGTTACCAGATCACACTCCACCAAAAGATCTAACGTATTATATACTGTCGCCCTACTGACACGGTAGTTTTTATTTTTCATACTGATATAAAGAGACTCCACGTCAAAGTGACCCCCTCTACCGTAAATCTCCTCTAAAATCGCAAATCTTTCAGGAGTCTTTCTAAGTTTTTTATTTTCCAAATAAGCGGTAAATATCTTCTTTACCTTTTCATATGGACTTTCGGTTAAAACCATGGGCATGCTGAATTTTTTTTACAAATATACGTTAGTTATCGGGAAACTCCCAGATCGGCTGGTCAATCAAAGCGGGACACCTTGAGAACCCCCGGAATTGTCGATAAATTTTGGATGAGTTTTTCAAGGTGGTTTGTGCTGTGTACGTATAGTTTGATACTGCCTTCAAAAAGGCCGGAATCTGAATCAACCGTGATGGACCGCATGTTTACCTTTAGCTCGTTGGATATTACCTTGGTCAGGTCACTAATGAGTCCGACCCGGTCTGTTCCTATAATCCTAAGTCCAGCGAGAAATGCGATCTCCTGTTGACTCGTCCAACGGGCTTTAATGACGCGATTTCCATGATTCGACAGCAATTCGAGGGCATTTGGGCAAGAAGTTCGGTGGATTTTGATACCCTCATTTACCGTGACAAATCCAAACACATCATCACCGGGAATAGGATTGCAACATTTTGCCAGAATATAATCGACTACGTCCATGTCCTCTCCTATAAGCAATTGGTCATGTTCTGGGCCTTTTAGGTGCTTTATTTCCTTGGTAAAGGAAGATTCATCTGTGACATGTATCATCGGGTTTTTTCTCAGCCTCTTTTCCTGTCTGAAATCCCTAAAGCTTTTGATGGATGTCGGATCGATGATTCCCTTTCCTACCCGATAATAGAATTCAGAAGTCGTTTTGGTTTCAAAAAAGGCCCTGAGTTGCTCCACCGTCACTGACGAAAATTCCATTTTCATCTGTTTGAGTTTCCGCTGTACGATTTCTTTTCCATCTAGAACAACCTGCTTTTTCTCCTCTTTCAGGGCATCCTTTATTTTTGCCTTAGCTCTGGAAGTAACGACCGATTTCAGCCAGTCCTCGTTTGGCTTCTGTTTTTTCGAAGTCAGTATTTCTACCTGGTCCCCATTTTTTAGCTTATGCCCTATAGATACTAGGCGTTGGTTGACCTTAGCTCCGATACACCTTACCCCAACCTCCGAATGAATCTCAAAGGCAAAATCCAATGCCGTGGCACCGGAAGGTAAAACTTTCAGGTCTCCTTTTGGTGTAAAGACGAATACTTCATCAACAAATAGATTCCCCCTGAAGTCGTCCATAAACTCTATCGCAGATCCGTCATTGTTTTCCAATATTGTTCGTACCTGCGTAATCCAATCATCCAATCCGGCAGCGCCTCTCTCAGGGGAATTTTCCTTTTCCTTATATTTCCAATGTGCCGCATAGCCCCTTTCGGCAATGTCGTCCATTCGCTGAGTCCGTATCTGAACCTCCACCCATTGACCGGTCTGACTCATTACGGTGGTATGAAGGGATTCATAACCGTTGGCACGCGGGGTATTGATCCAATCCCGAAGACGGTCGGGATTTGGCCGGTAAAAATCTGTCACAATGGAATAAACCTGCCAACAATCCGCCTTTTCATTCTCAAGAGGGGTATCCACAATAATACGTATGGCAAACAGATCATAAACTTCCTCAAAAGGAATATTCTGCTTTGTCATTTTATTATAGACGGAAAAAATGGATTTTGGCCTACCTTTAATGGTAAACTTAATTTTCTGATGCTCCAGCTCATGTTGAATGGGAGCAATAAAAGTCTTAATGAATTTATTACGGGATACCCTCGTTTCGTTGATCTTATGGATAATTGAATCATAAGTCTCTCTATCTGTAAACTTCAGATAGAGATCCTCCAGCTCGGACTTGATGCTATATAAGCCCAGGCGATGGGAAAGAGGGGCGTACAGGTACTTGGTCTCGGAGGCAATTTTCAACTGCTTATGGCGGGGCATACTGTCCAATGTACGCATGTTGTTCAGCCGGTCAGCAAGTTTGATTAAAATTACCCGTACATCGTCAGAAAGGGTGATGAGCATTTTACGGAAATTTTCCGCCTGCTGCGAACTCCCATATTCAAAAACACCGGAAATTTTGGTCAGACCATCAATGATTTGCGCCACCTTCAATCCAAACTCGCGTTCTATTTCTTTAAGCTCTATTTCGGTATCCTCCACTACATCATGAAGGAGTGCGGAAATGATGCTGGTAGTCCCTAATCCAATCTCCTCCACACATATTAAAGCGACCTCAAGCGGGTGATAGATATAAGGCTCGCCGGATTTCCTACGCATATCCTTATGTGCCTCGTTCGATACATTGAATGCTTTCTTGATAAGCTTGGCATCCCCATCTTTTAATAATGGCTTGGCTACGCGTAAAAGTCTCCTATACCTTTTCAGGATTTCCCTACGTTCTTCCTCTATGTCTATCTTAATCATATAATCTAAAGTAACAAATCTTCCAACTAAAGGGTGCCTTTTGGTAAATAATTTATATTTTTTTTCTTTGACTTATTGAATCTTTGAAATACATGCTTACATTTGCATCCACATTGAAGAAAAACATGCTTCAAGGATAGCAAATGCCGAAAATGGCAGATGTTTTGGTTTAGGCATGTTTCTTGTGTCTTTTTTTGTTACATAAGTAACGGCTCAACAGATACACGAGTATTATATGCGGATGTGGCGAAATTGGTAGACGCACTAGACTTAGGATCTAGCGCCGTAAGGCATGGGGGTTCGAGTCCCTCTATCCGCACATTACAATCCCTCGATCTGGATCAGGTGCCCATTGGGTTAAGATCCAGATTGGGGGTTTTTGTTATTGGTAACTTTAAACATCATTCCCTTGGAAATTACACTAGACAAGCACGCTGCCAATGAAGCTTCTATCAAAATTAAGTTAACAGAAGCAGATTATGGACAAAAAGTAGATTCAAAAATAAAAGACTACGCCAAAAAAGCAACTATCAAGGGTTTTAGACCAGGAAAGGCACCAGTTTCCATGGTCAAAAACCTGTATGGCACCTCTGTGCTTGTGGATGAAATCAATCAAATTTTATCTACTTCACTAAATGAATACATAAAAGAACAGTCCTTCAAAGTACTCGGAGACCCACTCCCCCAGACAGATGATGCGGCAGATTTGGACTGGAAAAAGCAAACTGAGTTTGAATTTTCCTACAAGATCGGATTTGTAGATCAGGTCGACATAGATTTGGAATCCGAAATTGATGCCAAAACCTACACGATAGAACTTTCGGACAAGGAAGTTAACGATGCCTTGACCAATATCAAGAGACAATACGGGAAAATGACTAATCCCGACATCAGCGAAGAAAACGACTTTTTATACGGAGACTTGAAAGCTGTTGACGGATCATTCGAGAAGACGTTGTCTCTGCCGCTTTCAAAACTGGATGGCCGTTCTGTCAAGAAGTTTATAGGTGTTGAAAAGGGTGCTGTTATCGAGTTTAATCCGACCACGGCTATAAAAACTGATCTAGCTGAGATTTTATCCATTTCCGAGGAGGAAGCAGAAAGTATTTCGGGGGATTATACCTTCACGGTACAGAATATTAACCGTACCGAAGAGGCAGAACTTAATCAGGAACTTTTTGACAAAGTATTGGGACCCAATCAGGTGAGTTCTGAAGAGGAATTTCTTGCTAAAATCAAGGAGATCTTAGGGGAAAATTACAATAAAGAATTGAAATTGTTTTCTGATGAGGAAATCAAAAAAGCACTAATTGCAAAAGCTTCCATGGACCTTCCTGAGGAATTTTTAAAGGAATGGCTGGTCAAGGCAAATAGTGACAAACTTTCGGAAGAGGAAGTAGAAAAGGAGTTTCCGGCATATGTTCGCCAACTGGCTTGGTCCTTGATTTCCAATACTATTGCCGAAAAAAACAACATCAAAGCCGAACAAGAGGAGGTCATTGAAAAAACAAGGGAAATGATTCGGGGACAGTTTGGCGCGTCAGGGATGAGTGCCCAGTTGGAAGAGAACATGGATATGTTTGTGAATAATTATCTCCAAGGAAATGAAGGACAGCATTACATGCAAATGTTGACTGCCGTCCAAAACGAAAAGGTAATCGCATTTGTGAAAGAAAAAACCTCACCCAAAGAGGAGGTTATATCAGTAGAAAAGTTCAATGAACTTTTAGAAAACTAATTCAAAGAATAAATTGTTAAATTAAAAGTCCTTAACTTAATAAGGGCTTTTTTTATTTTTGTAATCTCATTAAACCAAAAATATGCTTAACAAAAAAGAATTTAGGGATTTCGCTGTCAAGCACCAAGGTGTAAACGGAACCGCCTTCGATCAATATACCGATTATGTTGAGAATATGACACGTTCGGTAATAGAGGAAAGACCTACCAATTTCAGGGAAATTGATGTTTTTTCCCGATTGATCATGGACCGGATCATCTTTTTGGGTACAGGTGTAGACGACCATGTCGCCAACATCATTACCGCCCAGTTATTATTCTTAGAGTCAACAGACTCTAAGAAAGACATTTTGTTGTACATCAACAGTCCCGGAGGCTCTGTATATGCTGGATTAGGTATCTACGATACCATGCAGTATATTGCCCCTGAGGTAGGTACAATCTGTACCGGTCTGGCGGCATCTATGGGCGCGGTACTTCTTGCAGGAGGGGCTGCTGGGAAACGGGCCGCTCTTCCCCACTCCCGTATCATGATCCACCAGCCATCCGGCGGTATGCAAGGTCAATCCAAAGATATGGAGATCTCCGTAAAGCAAATATTAGAATTGAGAAAAGAATTGTATGATATTTTGGCTGAGCATAGTGGCAAAAGTACGGAAATCATAGAGAGGGATTCAGATCGCGATTACTGGATGCGTGCCGATGAAGCAAAGGAGTACGGACTCATCGATGAAGTACTTATAAAAAAAGCAAAATAATTGAAAATGGCTCAAACGACGTGTTCCTTTTGTGGAAGGAATAAAAAAGACGTAGACCTGATGGTTTCGGGCATTTCTGCCCATATATGCAATTTCTGCATCGATCAGGCCTATCAAATCCTGGGGGAAGAAGACAAAACCAAAAAACAGGTTAAAAAGCCGAAGTTCAAACTCCGCAAGCCAAAAGAACTGACAGAATACTTGGACCAGTATGTAATCGGGCAACAAGAAGCGAAAAAGATTCTTACTGTAGCGGTCTACAACCACTACAAGCGCCTAGGGCAAAAGGAAACTGACGAGGATGAAATCAAAATTGAAAAATCAAACATCATCATGGTCGGTGATACTGGAACGGGTAAAACCTATTTGGCGAAAACCTTGGCTAAAATATTGGAAGTACCCTTTTGCATAGCCGATGCGACAGTGCTGACTGAAGCAGGGTATGTAGGCGAAGATGTGGAAAGCATCCTAACCCGTCTATTGCAATCCGCGGATTATAACGTTGAATCCGCCGAACGGGGAATTGTTTATATCGACGAATTGGACAAAATAGCCCGTAAGTCTGACAATCCATCTATTACAAGGGATGTGAGCGGTGAAGGTGTTCAGCAAGCGTTATTGAAATTGCTCGAAGGAACCATAGTCAACGTCCCTCCACAAGGCGGACGAAAACACCCGGATCAAAAGATGATTGCGGTGAACACTGACAATATACTCTTTATTTGCGGAGGTGCATTTGACGGTATCACCAGGCATATTGCCAGCAGGCTTAATACCCAGCCTATGGGCTTCAGTAAAAAATCAGAAACTGAATTTATTGACAGAAATAACCTACTGCAATATGTCACATCACAGGATTTGAAATCCTTTGGATTAATTCCTGAACTTATCGGCCGCCTTCCGGTGGTTACTCATCTGGATCCGTTAGACAGGGAAACCCTGAAAAAGATACTGACTGAGCCAAAAAATGCGTTGACAAAACAGTATATTAAATTGCTGGCTATGGAAAATGTAGAACTTTCTTTTGAAGAAGATGGGATAGATTTTATAGTGGAGAAAGCAGTGGAATTTAACTTGGGCGCACGTGGATTGAGGTCTATTTGTGAAGCCATAATCACAGATGCCATGTATGAATTACCCTCCGATGACACGGTTACGGAATTGGTTATTGATGGTGATTATGCCAGGTCACAATTTGACAAATCAAAATTCAAAAAACTTCAAGTCGCTTGATTTTGAGCCATTGATAAACTTTCAACAATTAGCCTTGCAGTTTCCTGCGAGGCTTTTTTATGTCCAATTTTTTCTTGAACCTCCGAATACCCTTTCAGTACAACCTCCCTTGGCAATCCTTTCTCTGCAATTGCGGTAAGTTCTTCAACCAATCGGGCTTCATTATACGCATCCTGAATAAGTTCACGAACAACTTCATGGCCTGCGATGAGATTGACTAATGAGATAAATGGGATTTTCACCAAATGTTTGGCAATACTATAGGTTATTGGACTGGTCTTATATACCACTACTTGGGGAACATTAAAAAGTGCGGTTTCTAAAGTAGCCGTACCGGATGTGACCACTGCAGCATGCGCAATATTTAAAAGGTCATAGGTTTGGTTAAAAACCGTTTTTATTCCATGTTTTTCAGTAGCTTGGTAAATGTCAGCAGGTAAGTTGTCCACCCCTGCCACTACAAAACTCCATTGGGGAAACTGCTTTACTACACCCAACATGATCGACAGCATGCCTGATACCTCCTGATTTCTACTTCCAGGGAGTAAGGCTATGACTGGCTTTCCCTCTAGGTGATTTTGCGATTTAAATGCAATATTGGGACTGAATTTTACCAATTCATCGCGGACCGGGTTACCGACATAAGGTACTTCCCAATCGTATGCGGCAAAGAATTCCGGTTCAAAGGGAAGGATGGTATATAGGGATGTTACGTATTTTTTTAACGTTAGCGCTCTTCGCTGATTCCACGCCCAAACTTTCGGAGGAATATAATAATGAACTGGAATACCAACTTTGGAGGCGTATTTGGCGATCTTCATATTGAAGCCACCATAATCAATTAGAATCAGCGCATCCGGTTTAAAATTCAGCAGGTCCTTTTTAATCAACGATAGATACCGGATGACTTTTCGGAAGCCTAACAGGACCTCTACAAAGCCCATCATTGCCATTTCGTCATAATGTGCGGCAACCTGTAACCCTGCTTTTTCCATATATCCGCCGCCCATACCCCGAAAAATCGCCTTTTGGTCCATGCGGGTAAGCTGGTACATCAGGTTGGATGCATGTAGGTCGCCCGATCGCTCTCCGGCTATGAGGTAGTATTTCAAATTATTTTGTCGTTAAGGAAATTTTACTCACCAAAATATTCCACGAAATTTCGGGGGGTTTCATAAAGCGTAAGTTTGTACAAGCCACCGGACATAACAATCTTGTCAACTTCCGGAGCTAAAATCCTCCAGAATTCCATGACTAAATTTTCGCAACTGGCCATTTTGCCCTCCATAAAATCCACATCAACGTTAAGGTTCTTGTGGTCTACTTTGTCAATTACTTCTCTGCGAATTAGAATACTGAGCTGTTTTAAATCCACAACAAAGCCTGTTTCCGGATCCGGTTTGCCTTTAACTGTTACGATAAGCTCAAAATTATGGCCATGCCAATTGACATTGGCGCAAGGACCAAAAACTTCCTTGTTTTTCTCCTCGCTCCAGTTTGGATTCCATAATTTATGGGCGGCATTAAAATGCTCCTTTCTACAGACATGTATCATGGCTTCTTTCAATTCAGGGTGCAAAGTTACAAAAAAAGAAAGAAGATTTACATTCGCTCTTCATCCATTCCAGCTATGGGAAAGATAACTGATTATTCTTTAAGGATTTTTTTCGTGACCACTGATTGGTTTGTCCTAATTTTTAACACATAAAGACCATTTGAAAATGATATATCGAGTTCCTGACTTGACTCAAACTGAGCCTTGTCTATCGTATATTTCCGCATCAATTTGCCTGAAGTCGAATATATTTCGAAGACAACCTCACCGAGATAATTGTTTCTCATTCCGACTACCAATTTGTCCTTTACCGGATTGGGGCCGATCCAATAGCCAAGCCTTCCCAAGTCGGGTTCTTTTTCCAGACTGGAAATCACAACCGGAGCCGAAAGTCTATTACATGCATCGTCTATCACAGTCACTTGGTAAGACCCTCCATCATCGGCCATGTATGACCTTGTCGTAGCACCGTCTATTCTATTGCCGTTTCGATACCATTGGTATCTGCTTGCGGGAACTAAGGAGGTAAGTTGAGATCCATTGATGACGATCTGAGGCTGTGCCAAGGTATTGGGAGATACGGATACTGTTTGCTCGAAAGTACTCGTGCCACCCGGACCCCTAACTGTCAACACAACGTTGTATGATCTGGCATTGTTGAAGATAAATGTGGGATTCATTGCCGTTGAGCTCCCCAAGTTTCCAAAACTCCAAGCATAGGAGGTTACCGTTCCTTCCGTGAGGTTGACGAATTCTGTAAGCCCCCCCGCACAACTGAATCTGACTTCGAAATTGGGGAATAACACATTGTCGCAGGCAATATTGAGCCAATTAGCCGAATTGACTAAACTGGCATTTGGTCCTACGTTTACAACTGCCTGTCCTTCCAGGTCCACGTTAGACACTGATACCTGCTGTGTGCAGTATTTACGATAGACATTATGTATGATACGGGCCTTCCCCGCAGCTGAGATGGTAGTTGTACCGGATCCGGATCCGAATAGGATATTTCCCAAAACTGTCACCGTACCGTTATGGGGCAGAATTAGGGAAATACCCCGGTTCATCTCAAGCACATTCGTTTCAACAGATTCTTGGAGGAATTCAAGCTCTCCGCTTAAAACTCGAATTGACTGGCTTTGCCCAATGGACTGTACAGACAAAGAACCGCTAGTAACTATAAGTCGATCCAATTCACCCTTGCTTGCATCTTCAAAAACACCGTCAGTTCCGTTAAAATTAAAAGAAAATTCAGGGCTAAAAGAAGCATTTTCATCTACTTCCAGAGTCTCGGTAAATGTTACCTCTCCCAATCTACCGGTCAATGTGGAATTTCCCATTACCTGAAGATTTCCTACGGATATACTGGCTAGGTCCAAATTTACCGTAGCATCATTAAAAACTAGGGAACTGATAGGAGGTAAAGTAAGCACACGCCAATTACCCTCGTTAACATTTACATCCACGTTCGATAAGGTGACTTGGCCGAAGTCCAATACGTTTTCGTTGGTGTTAGAAGCTTCGAAAGCAAGTGTACCATTGGAAATTCCAGCCTCGGGATTGCTTGATCGTAAGCCACTTTCCAACGTCAGCGTATTTCCATTTAAATTAAAGTTAAAAGGGCTGTTTCCAAATAAATTCACGCTGAATGCCCGGGTGTTTGCTGACAAATTAATTACTCCTTGGGGGACTGGTTGGTCGATAACCACCCGGGTACCGTCATTCGGCACTATTCCCGCTGCGGGCCCATTGCTGCTTAGTGACCAATTATTGGGATTGTTCCAGTTTGCATTTTGCCCTACCCAATAAAGTGTGTTTACCTGACCGTCAACTACTCCCGCAGAAAAAACCAAACTATAGGGCTGTCTTGCATTTTGAAGTGTCCGCTTGTGGGTCACCCGAACGGAATATCTTTGCGAACTTGGTGCCTTGATTTCAATTTGTTCGACATTATCCCTGAAATTATCCGTATTTCTTGCCGCAACTGCACTTACGCCACCATTGGGATTTAGCGTCCATGGGAAAAATACGGTACCGTCCTCCGCAATGATCCGGATGTCCAAATCATTGACCAACATTGGCGTCCGCGGATTCAGTGAAGGAGCAGGAGAAGTACCAGGAGGATCTGTCCATGCTATAGTTACTTTGATAGGTTCTATTCCATCGGAGATAAAATCGAATTCGTAGCTCTGACCATTGTCCAGCACCAATTCCCTTATGGCTTTGGATGATCCATTTTCATCTATAATCATTCTCGCAGAAGCTTCCGCATCCAGCAATCCCCAGCCATTCATGTAATCCGGCCCATCATTCATCCCTGCTTCTTTCGCAGTTTGAATGGCGAGTGCCTTCAGTGTGGCAGACCTCATGTATCTTCCCGCATTTCTATTTCTGTACAATTCCTGTAATAAAAGCATGGCTCCGGTCACATTGGGTGCCGCCATGGAAGTGCCACTTAGAGTGGCATAGCCATCTGCTGCTCCGTCATTGATTATAGCTGTGCTAAATACGTTGACCCCCATTGCCACCAGGTCAGGCTTTATTCTACCGTCATCTACAGGACCCCAGCTTGAAAAAGAGCTCATTATTACGGATTCAGGGCCTGTATAATTGGGAATTCCATTTACCGCCCCAATTGTGATGTTGTTTTTGGCTACTCCTTCGGGACCTATGGAATCATCCGGTCCATCTGTGTCCCTCGTTCCATCGCCGATGTCACTTCGGTCGTTACCTGCTGCCCACACCACCGTGTAGTAGGGTTTTGCAAATGTCAATTCATCTATTTGCCTTGACTTGGCGGTATAAAATCCAAACCTATAATCCTCTCTGGAGCTGATGCTTTCATTTCCAGACCAAGCCCAATTGCCATTATTGTCACGAAACCAGCCAACAAGAATCCCATAGGAGTGGTTGGAGATCAAATGTCCGCTTGGGTTCAAATCCGGATCATAGGAGTTTTGCATCATTTTCGACACATCAGCATCCCAATTAAATGCCCAACCCGTAGCCGCCCGTGCCATGCCCCTAGCATTGGCATTGTTTCCGCTTGCCAAAATCGTCCCGGTCACATGGGTAGCGTGGTTGCTGATCGCTTCGGTGGAACCGTCTATCTGAGTTACTCGGTTTCCGAATTCCGCATGATTAACCCGTGGCCTTGTCTGATCATAAATACCAACAATCATGCCCTGACCTTCCAAATCCACATTCAAACTTCCCCCTGTCTGCAATGTCCTTGCTCCGTTGGTAATTGCCGCGGTCACATTATGTGTGGTGTAGTAAACAGGGTGGTTTTCGCCGTCTAGGTATTGAAATCTGGCAACCCGGTCTCCTTCAAGTTGAATTGTCATGGGAATGCCTATCCTGCTGGAAATTTCTATTCTCTCCTCGGGGCTTAGCGAATACCTTTGTACATTTTGACGTAAGCGCTCAAATACCTCTCTTCTCACCTCTAATAGGTCAGTTTGTTGGGAAAAAACATTCTGTGCCCCGGATGTGAGAGATAATGCCACAAATATGACACATAAGATCCCCTTTTTCATATTTCTTACTTTTGTGCAGTCCCCCTATGAGGGGAAACGTAATTATCTTTTATTCGAATTCATAACACTGACGGAGAGCAATTGTTAAGGTATTGGAGTCAAGATGGTTACTCCGCTGTCGCTATCCTCTTCAGTTCCATTATTCCATGAAATTCGGATAGTGCCATCGGCATTCACTCTACCAGTACCGTTGAAACCCTGAGTTCCAAAGACAACATCAGGCTGGTCAACGATGGTAATTACATCACAGAGTTCAGTAAATATGGCCGGATTATCCTCGCCTCCATATACTTGCGAATAAACACCCCCAGTGATGTCCGATATGCGGTAGGTAAACGGCTCGATTTCGGTGATGACCACCTCTGAATTTATAGTGCCTCCAGTTCCTGAATTAACCGTACTGTATCTACCCGCTAAATCGGATGGACAGGCAAGACGGATTTCCACCGTTACTGTGTTGTAATTTGCACTTATCTTAGTTGGCCCTGCATCCAATATCCGAAGGATTAAATCAGGAGTTTCATCCGACTCCAAATTACCAGTTAGAATCTCGATGGGCACATCAATAAAACTGGTATTTGGAGCAATAGTCACCTCCATCGCCGGCAGCCTGTAATGCACTCCCAATACAGCAGAGGAAGAAGGATCTACCCCAATTAACACATTGATGGATTCCGCAACATGCGCACCAACAAGGTTCACCCTTACAGTGGATTGGTCAACCTGATTGTTTGAGTTTTTTGTGAAAATGCGTTGGACAGCTCCATTGGGTCTGGACGCCTCTTCAAATTCCACCTCAAAACCCTCCCAAAGAATCGTATATCCGGACTCCTCCATACAGGAAGTATAAACCAACATGGAAAGAAGGGGTATAAGGAATAATAAAAAGGTAGATTTCATCTTCATCGTTTAGTAACCTGGATTTTGAACTAAATCTTCGTTAAGTAGAATTTGTTCCAAGGGTAGATTGGAAAGAATTCTATAATCCGTATAGGGAACTTCAAGAAAATTCCCATGCTTGGTGATATTCATTCCATTTCTCTTGAGGTCGAAAAAACGATGGCCTTCCAACACAAATTCCTGTCGGCGTTCCAACATGATACGGTTGAACAGTGCCTGTCCTGACAGTAAATTATCTATAGGACCTAGACCCCGTTTTGACCGTAGCGCATTAATATCCTCCCTTGCTCCAGCAGGATTGTTGGTTTGATAACGGGCTTCAGCACGGATGAGATACAATTCTGAAGCCCTTATAATCGGTAAATTTTCCAGAAAATCACCCTTATACCCCGTCCATTTTCTACTGGCGTAAACGGGTCCGTCAATTCCCTCTCTGGTAGTTTCCGCCCAGCAATTTCTCCTAACGTCTCCGGGTTCATAGGTTTCCATTAACTCATTGGATGCTCCCAAGATAAATTGGGCGGCAGGGTCGGTATTAGAGGTGAGGGAGTTTAGGGAATTATTTACTCCATCTACGCTCGTCCAGTCAACAAGGCGTATTTCAAGCTCAAACAAAGACTCTGGATGGGGGGCTCTGGAAAAACCCTGCACATAATTCCCCGGCTCTACCAAACCGTCTCCGTTGCTTCTCAATCCAAGCAAGTTCATGGCTGCTGTTGCGGCTTCCACTGCCTCCTCCATCCTACCCCAATATAAATAGAGCCTTGCCAATAAAGTTAAGGCGGCCCCTGTATTTGCGTAATAAACGTCCTCTGAACCCAACGTAGCACGGGCGGTTAGGCTCAATGCCGCTTGAAGATCACTTTCAATCTGTTGATACACTTCCAGTACGGTTGCCCTTTCACGAAAATTCGCATCCGACGCAACCAATGTTGGGGTTAGCCTAAGAATTGGACCGAGGTTGAATCCATTTACTTCTCTCCCAGGTTCATAACCATAAACCCTGCACAAATCAAAATAAAAAAGTGCTCTCATGAAATAAGCGTCGCCTTTTATAAAATCCTTGTCTTGCTGATCTCCCCTGACATCTTCACTATCAATCCCCTCAATAATAAGGTTGGCATCATTAATAGCTCCATAAACTACTCCATTCCACAGTCCGATATGATCCCGGTCTCCGTTGGCCTCCTCTCCCTGATATCTTCCTGTATTGGCTACCAGCCGAAGATTGTCGGCCAAGATCTCAGGAGCTATCATCATTTGCTGTCCATAATACGAAAAGCTGTTAGCTAACCGATACATGGAATTAGCTACAGCCTGATATCCCTCTACACTATTTAGTGCCACCTCCGGAGTAAGGCTTTGTCTCGGATTGGTTTCCAAATCCGTACAGGCCATCGCCAGGAGAGAAATAACTGCTGTTGATTTTATTAAAATTGATTTCATTTCCATGATTAATCAGAAATTCAAGTTTAGACCAGCGGTAATTTGCCGGGAATTTGGATAGGTTCCATAAGTAGAACCGATGGAATTAACTTCCGGATCGAGTCCATTATACTTGGTCAGTGTCCACAAATTGAGCCCCTGTAGAAAAACTTTCGCCTGCTCTATGCCTACCTTTTGAAGTACAGAAACAGGCACGTTATAGTCCAATGTGATTTGTTTCAAACGTATATAACTGGCATCTGAAATCTGTTTTGTGGAAAACTGCTGGTATCCGGAATGCCCCGGAACTCGTCCTCCTTCGTAAGGTTTCGGAGTGTTTGTAATATCCCCAGGGGATCTCCAAAAATAAATTTGATCTACAGTTTGGTTATCCTGACCAATAGAGCCAGCCTGAGCCAAGTTGTATAAATCTTGGTTGAATCCTAAATTTCCATACTGATACTGAAAAAACACCTCCAGGGAAAAGGGGCCATAAATAAAAGTATTGGATAAACCGCCAAAA
Source organism: Lunatimonas sp. (assembly GCA_035460985.1). Classification (GTDB taxonomy): domain Bacteria; phylum Bacteroidota; class Bacteroidia; order Cytophagales; family Cyclobacteriaceae; genus Lunatibacter. The sequence continues at coordinate 10,521 of DATHWC010000241.1, read as the reverse complement.
TTCCATGGCAGCGCACTGCCTAGATATTTTTGGTCATCGTCAGAGACCAAATAGGTGTACTCGCCATTTTCATCATAATACATGGGCGAACCATTGGCAGGGTTAATTCCGGCAAATTCATATCCGTAGAAAAAATCTATAGGTTTGCCTACAATTAAATCATTCCCTATTCTATCCAACCCTTCATACAGTTCCAATAACTCGTTGGAAAAAACAGAAACGTTGAAAGCGGTATTCCATCTAAATTTTCCCAAAACCACGTTAGTCGTTTGGAGGTCGAAATCTATACCTTGATTTCTAAGCTTACCTGTATTTCTAGTAATGGCACCAAAGCCTGAATCAATAGGAAGCTGGGTTTCAAAGAGCAATTTCTGGGTGTCTTTTCTCCAGACATCCACAGTTGCATTTATTCGACCATTAAAGAAGGTTCCGTCAACACCAAAATTAATGGATCCCGCTTCTTCCCACGTTAGTAAATCATTACCCAATTGACTAAACCGTAAGGCACCCTGACCCAAATACTGACCTGATGAACCAATCAAAGTCCGTGACACGAAATTGCCAATTTCCGAGTTGCCTGTAATCCCATAAGAAGCTCTCAGCCTCAGATTGTCTACCCAAAGGGCATTGTCCATGAACCGCTCTGAAGAAATCCTCCACCCGCCTGAAACTGCCCCAAATGTCCCCCATCTGTTCTGCTCGCCAAAACGGGACGATCCATCCCTTCTAACCGTTAAATCAAACGTATATTTATCGTCATAGTCGTATTTGGCTTGGGAGAAAAAGCCGGTTCTTCGGTATTCGGTGTACGCCCCACTTACAGCAAAGGGGACAGCGGCGTTTTGTAGGTATCTGAGTGCCGGATTCGGAAAGCCCCTACCAGTTGCTGAACTGGACTCAAAGGTTTCGGCTTTGTATTCATACCCTAAAATGCCTGAAATGGCATGAACATCTTTAAATCTTTTATTGAAGTTAAAATTGCCATTGGTATTCGTATTAACAATCCTCCGGTCCGAATACGTGGAAGATCCCCCATAGGCAGAGAAAGCTGGAATTGTAGAAGGCCGATTATTTTCGTCCCTTGTGTCTGAAAAATCAACCCCTCCAAAGGCTGTAAATGCCAGCCAAGGCAAAATTTGATAATTAATCTGAAGATTGGACACTGACTGATATGTGGTGCCTCTTCTCAGCTCTTGTTTCACCCCCTGTACAATATTATATCCAAAGAGATGTTCAGTAGGATAATTGGCGAAAGTACCATCTTCGTTATAAATGGGAACATTAGGCCGGGATACATATCCGGCAACGAAAGGACTGTTCACAAAATTACCCCTGTCGATCGACCCATTTGTAATTTGTTGGGAAAGTGAAATGTTGGCGTTAATCGAAAAGCGTTCGCTTGCCCGGTGTGATAGATTCATTCTACCCGTAGACCTCGAGTAATCGGACATGATGATTTGCCCCTCTTGGAAAGTGTGTGAACCCGAAATAAAAAATTGAGTACGTTCATCCCCTCCTGATATGGATAAATCATAGATACTTAATCTGCCATCTCTGAACAATTCTCCGATCCAATCCGAGTTTTGCATTCCCCTATCACCCGGGCTCCCGAAAATTTGTTCCGCTTCTGCGGGGTTCAATCCCGCATTGATATAAGCTTGACGCTTTATGGAGGCCAGTTGATTGGCATTCATGATGTCATAAAACGCTATAGGCTGCACGATGCCTTCCTGGACGCTTAGGCGAACATTAGTTTTTCCCTGCTTTCCTCTTTTTGTCGTGATTAATACTACTCCATTGGCGGCCTGAGCACCGTATATGGAAGCGGCAGCCGCATCTTTAAATACCTCTATGGATTCTATGTCATTGGGATTGATTGATGCCAACGCATTCTGAGAGCCCTGACCTGAAAGACCTCCCGATGCAATCTGTACTCCATCTACAATATATAAAGGCTGCGTACCGGCGTTGATGGATCCCACTCCTCTGATTTGGACGTTTAACGTTCCACCCGGCTGACCGGAGCCTGAGGTGACCTGTACACCGGCAACACGTCCTTGCATCGCCCGGTCAAATGACTGCATGGGTAGGTCCTGAAAAATCTCACCACGTACTGAAGATATAGCTCCCGTTACCTCTCGCCTAGTCTGGTCTCCGTAGGCAGTGACTACTACTTCAGAAAGTGAAGCAAGCTCCGGAATCATAGTCACATCAATAGTAGTCCGGTTTTCAACCGCAATTTCCTGACTTTGTAGACCCACAAACCTGAATACCAATATATTTCTGTCGGCAGGTACAGAGATTTCATACCGTCCATCAAAATCGGTTATAGTTCCCTGGGTGGTTCCCCTAATTAGTATGGTAACGCCAGGTATGGGACCTCCGTCTTCCGAAGAAGTGACTATTCCCCGTACAATTCTACTTTGTGATTGAACTAAGGATGTAGCTGATAGAATGATTAATACTGCCAGTAAAGCTGTCCTCATAAATTAGCATTAAATCGTTTAAATTCATCTAAATATATCAAATTAAACGTCACAAATAATCGGCTGTACCCCATTTGTTTATAAAAAGGCTGTTCGTAGGTGACCATTCGACCTAGGAAAGAAGAAAACTACGCAAAACATTTAACGGTCAGATAAATTAAACCGAAAGTTTATGTAGTTTTTTCAAATCGCTTTAGAATTAACGCTATAATAACGATTCGGTTTAAATATATTGATGTGCAGAAAGAAAAAAATCTTTATTCGTCTTTTGCTTTCAAATTGAACTGTTAATTAACACGGGGAAATATTATTGAATAATTACCTCTATTCTGCGGTTAAAAGACCGATTCTCCTCAGAATCATTCGGTTTTATGGGTTCACTATCCCCTTTTCCCAAAGTATCCATTCTTTCTGATGGTATACCAAGGTCCACCAAATATTCCTTTACGCTCTGCGCACGCCTCATGCTTAGGGCTAAATTATATTCGGCAACCCCAACATTATCTGTATGCCCCTCCACCTGAATTTTAACCTGGGGGTGTTGCCTTAAAAAATTAGACAGCCTATTTAGCGAACTGACTGATGATTCCTTTAACTCTGACTTGTCGGTGTCAAAATAAACGTTTTCAAAGACAAAATTCTTACCACGCTCAATCGGATCCAACTCTATCTGAATGTTGCTTCGATTTTTGAGACTATCCCGGTCTACGTTATAAATTTTTGGTATAAATCCCCTTTTCTCCACATAAAGTCCCGTTAGGGATTTATCCGCATATAGCATCAGAAATTCCCCCGTCTTGCCATCGGAAAGAAACTCATACATGGTACTATCGTTGGCGAGGTTTACCAAAGAAAGCCGGGCATCGATGGGTTCTCCAGTCTTCCTGTCCAACACCCTTCCTTCCGAAACAATAATTTTTTCACCTAGGTCAATTTCTTTTGGAAAATTAAAGCGATACAAAAATGAACTGTCAGCCTTGCCATCCTGATAGGAATTCTCGGTATAATAGGCATAATCTTTCTGGGCTGTGATAAATAGTGCCAATTGGTCCTTCTGATCATTGATGGGGTAACCCAGATTGACGGGTGGACCAAATTCTCCCATTGAAAAAGTGGACATGAACAGGTCTTTTCCCCCAAAGCCCACGTGTCCATCAGAAGCAAAAAACAACACTTCATTGTTGAAGAATATAAATGGCGACACCTCGTCCTTGGGAGTATTCACGTGCGGTCCTAGATTTTTGGCTTCTGACCAACTCCTGTCTTCATTGCGTTCGCTATACCAGATATCATTTCCCCCGTATCCCTCCCTACGGTTGGAGGAAAAAAAGAGAACTCTACCATCTGCCGAAAGAGAAGGTTGGGAATCCCAAAACCTGGAGTTTACATTTTTCCCCATATTTGATGCCCTTTGCCACTTGTCATTTACCTTTTGGGTGATATATAAGTCACAACTCCCAAAGGAGTCGGGAGTGTCACATGAAGTAAAAATCAAAATGTTGCCGTCCGCAGAAATTGTGCAAGTGCCTTCATTATAGGTGGTATTGATGGTCTGCGAAATGGGTTGTGGCACTGTCCATTGATCATCCTCCAGGTAGGATAAAAAAATATCCTCATGCTCAAAATTTTTCAACCCGTCTCTCTTGGTGAAAAGGATCTTTTTGCTGTCAGCTGTAAGTACGGGAAAATATTGGAGTTGGAAGGTATTCAAGGGTTCAGGTAGTTTTTCCTTGACAATATCTTTTTGGTTCATGATTTCATGCGCAATGAATTCCATGCGCCTTTTCTGATCCAGATAATTTTCGGATTGGAGAAACTCATCATCCAAAAACTCCTCCGTCGTTCTCAATTTTTCAATTGCTGATTCAAATTCCCCCACTTCCACCAGAAGTTGGGAAATCAGCCAGCCGAACCTTCCTCGAAATAGGGTTTGGTCTTTGATGCGACGCTCCCCTCTTTCAGCTACCTCAAGTGCTTCTGAGGGTTTTCCCGTGGCCAACAATACTTGCGCATGCCTTAGGTATGCTTCAAAAAAATCGTGACTTCTTTCGTAGGCCGCTCGATAGCTCCCCATGGCTTCCGGCCATTGTCTGCGGGATGAGAATTGTTCCCCATCTTCATAGGATTTGATAGCCCGGCGATCTATAATGGAGTACTCCTGAGCGACAAGCGGCAGTAGGGGCACTAGAAAACATATCCAAAATAGAAAACGGGCCATAAAGGGTTACTAGGGGATTTCCATAAACTTATGTGTCTGAAGGGAAATTTGCCAGACAGGGTGATTTTTTGCATAAGTTATGATTTTTTCCAACAAAACCGAAGATTTTGACCATTCCGGTTGCAGTAGTTTGACACAGTTGGGAGCTACCCTTGCTGCGTGTTGCTCGGCAAATTCAAAATCACTCGGATGAAATACCACTACTTTAAGTTCATCAGCCTTCTCGTAAATCGACGGATGGGGCTTTTTGAATTTTTTTGGTGAGAAACAAACCCAATCAAAGGTACCTGAATAGGGATGTGCCCCCGAGGTTTCCATGTTGATGGTGAAGCCATTTTCCTTAAGTAGGCTGGTAAGCGGCCCCAATTCATACATCAACGGCTCTCCACCAGTAATCACCACCAAACGCGCCGGGTAGACCAAAGCACCTGCAACGATATCCTCAATAGGCACAACTGGCCACTTCCCTGCTTCCCAGGATTCTTTCACATCGCACCAGACACACCCGACATCACAGCCGCCAAGCCGTATAAAATACGCCGAATGACCTGAAAAGGTGCCTTCCCCCTGTATCGTATAAAACGCTTCCATCAACGGAAGCATCATTCCTTTGGCTACCGCCTCTTTTTTTTCCATCAAATTTTTGATAAAGCGGGTGATTGAACCGCTGGTTTAACAATTTATATAACGTTAAGCTAATGAATAAATTTTCTTTTCAGCAGCCAGAAGCGTGTTGTAAAGCAAAGCTGCAATGGTCATCGGACCTACTCCACCCGGCACGGGAGTAATCGCAGAAGCAATGGGCTCAACTTCTTCAAATTTCACATCTCCGATCAACCGATATCCGCTCTTTTTTGAAGCGTCCTCAATCCGGTGTATGCCCACATCGATCACCACAGCACCTGGCTTTACCATCTCCGCCGTGACAAATTCCGGCCTTCCCAACGCCACTATCAAAATATCCGCAGATTTAGCCACTTCAGCCAAATTCTTGGTCCGACTGTGGGTGATGGTCACCGTACAGTTGCCGGGATTGTCGTTTCGAGCCATCAATATACTCATGGGAGAGCCTACAATATGGCTTCTTCCGATCACCACACAGTGCTTGCCACTTGTTTCTATTTGATACCTTTTCAGCAACTCTAAAATCCCATAAGGAGTAGCTGAAATATAAGTGGGCCAGTTAAGTGCCATCCTGCCCACATTCGCAGGAGTAAAGCCGTCTACATCTTTTTCCGGAAAAATTTTCGCAGTCACCTTTTCCACAGAAATGTGTTTGGGCAATGGCAGCTGGACGATCAGACCGTCGATATCAGTGTTTTCATTGACTTTTTGTATTTCATCTAGCAAATCGGCTTCCGAAACAGTATCTTTTAATATCACTAACGTAGACTGAAATCCAACTTTTTCACAGGCTTTTACCTTTGCGTTCACGTAGGTTTGGCTGGCACCGTCATTCCCAACTAAGATCGCAGCCAAATGGGGGATTTTCCCTCCCTCTGATTTGATTTCTTTTACACGGGAAGCGATTTCCTCCTTAATCTCTTCTGAAGTTTTTTTTCCGTCTATTCGTACTGCCATAATTAGTGACTTAATCAGTTAAAAGTAATAAATAGCCATACTGTGCAAATCCTATTGGATTAGCAGAGGCCTAATAATTATAAAAGGGATTACCTGTTGAACAAAGCGTTTGGGGGATGGTAGGATACCTTAGTTTCGAATTGGATGATTCCTAATAAGCCCCAAGTTACATCAATCAAGTTTCAGGACAGCCATAAAGGCTTCCTGGGGAACTTCTACATTTCCCACTTGACGCATTCGTTTTTTTCCTTTTTTCTGCTTTTCCAATAGTTTCCTTTTCCGGGATATATCTCCTCCATAGCATTTTGCCAACACATTTTTCCGGAGGGCTTTGACTGTTTCCCTAGCGATGATTTTGGCTCCTATCGCCGCCTGTATGGCAATCTCAAACATCTGCCTAGGAACGAGCTCTTTTAATTTTTCACAAAGTCGCTTACCCCATTCATACGCTTTATCCCTGTGAACGATTGCAGATAACGCATCTACAGGTTCACCGTTAAGCATTACGTCCAAGCGGACCATATGGGAAGCCCTAAAACCTATTAGTTCATAGTCCAATGAGGCGTACCCCCTAGAAATAGTTTTGAGCTTATCAAAGAAATCAAACACAATCTCCACCAAGGGCATCTCAAAACTGAGTTCCACCCGGTCTGCGGTTAGATAAACCTGGTTCTTTAATTGGCCCCGCTTATCCATACAAAGTTGGATCACCGGGCCAACGTAATCGGCGGCAGTGATGATGGATACCTTGACAAATGGCTCTTCAATGTGCTTGAAAAGGGTGGGTTCTGGCATATCAGAAGGAGCGTTGATGATTTTATACTGATCGTTGTTCATCATGGCTCTGAACTGGACCGAAGGAACTGTGGTAATGACAGTCATGTCAAATTCCCTTTCCAGTCGCTCCTGAATGATTTCCATATGAAGCATCCCCAAAAACCCACACCTAAATCCAAAACCCAAGGCAGCTGACGTTTCCGGTTCCCAGACAAGGGAAGCATCGTTCAGCTGAAGTTTCTCCATGGAGGCCCTCAATTCTTCAAAATCTGTGGTCTCCACAGGATAAATCCCGGCAAAAACCATTGGTTTTACGTTTTCAAACCCCTGGATCGTAGCTGGGCAGGGCCGCTTCACATGCGTGATGGTATCCCCTACTTTTACTTCCTTCGCTACCTTAATCCCTGATATCAAATATCCGACATTGCCCGCTTTCATGGTCTGCTGCGGCTTTTGTTGGATACCTAGGATTCCAATTTCATCCGCCTCATATTCTTTGCCTGTATTGACAAACTTGATTTTGTCACCCTTATTGATGGTTCCGTTGAAAATTCGGAAGATAACCTCCACGCCACGAAAAGGATTGTAGACTGAATCAAATATCATCGCCTGCAGGGGTGCTTCCTCGTCCCCTTTTGGAGCGGGAACCTTTTCAACGACTGCATTGAGTATATCTTCTATCCCCAAGCCCTCCTTGCCCGATGCCAGAATAATATCTTCCCTGTCACAGCCTATCAAGTCCATGACTTCTTCGGCTACAACCTCGGGTTGTGCACCAGGGAGGTCAATTTTGTTCAAGACTGGAATAATTTCAAGGTCCTGACCAATAGCTAGGTACAAATTAGAAATCGTTTGAGCTTCTATACCCTGGGAAGCATCCACTATAAGAAGAGCTCCTTCGCAGGCCGCAATTGACCGGGACACTTCGTAGGAAAAATCCACGTGTCCAGGGGTATCAATCAGGTTCAGGGTATATTCTTCTCCCTTGTAGGTGTATTTCATTTGGATAGCGTGAGATTTGATCGTAATGCCTCTCTCCCGCTCCAAGTCCATATTATCCAACAGTTGATCCTGCATCTCCCTATCGGTTACCGTGTTGGTAAATTGTAGGAGACGATCAGCCAGGGTGCTTTTCCCATGATCAATGTGGGCGATAATACAGAAATTTCTTATTTTTTGCATATTCATACTGGGTGCAAAAATAGCAAATAGTTAGGGTTTTAATATTATTTGGTAATTTTAATTCTTGAAGTCATCAGGATATTATCTTCCTGAATTCAGTTTAGATGAAACCTAAATCAGCCCTCGTTGTTTTAAGAGTGGTATCCGTCCATAATAATAGCTGTATGAAATCCCATAAACCCTTCTACTTTATTTTGGTGTTAAGCCTGACCCTTCTTGGGTCCAATGCTTGGCCAGATGAGAAACTTGCCAGTACTGTGGCCATCAATCCAAACCGCACCCTTGGTTGGGAAGATTTTAAAGTGGTAAAAGTAATTCAAGGTAAATCTACCATCAATGCCATCTGCCTAAGCACCTGTGAGGTAGAAATTCTTAGAGTAGCACCAAGAGGCAAGCACGTTAGTCTGGATGTCCGGGCAAACGTCCAGCATCAACCGGAGTTGTCACAGGTCACTGAAAGGTTCCTTGCCAACAACGACGCCGCTACCAAGGCTCAAGTTCTTCACCACGAAAACGGTCATTTTCTTATAGCGCAGATCATCGGCCATCGGATTGTTAAGGATGCCCAGGGGTATGCTTTTGATCCAAAAAACTATAAAGCGCAGCTGAATCAAATTATCAAGACGCATTTCCGGTCCTGGAGTCAGATGGATCAACTCTACGACCTGGAAAGTACCAATCCAAGAAACCCTATTATGCAGAAAAAATGGGATGATTATTTCGAGAAGGAACTCAACAAATTTACCGGAACTAGTAACTAACCAAAACTCCATGCAACGGCTGGCTTTACAGAAGAAAAAAGAAAATATTGCCGAATTTATCATCTACATGTATCAAATGGAGGACTTGATTCGTGCATATCAATTCAACATGGACGACATCCACCAATATGTCATAGCTCATTATCCAATTTCATCCGAGGAAAAAGCGGAGGTCTTGAATTGGTTTAAGGAGTTGGCTGAAAAGATGAAATCGGAAAAAATCCAAAATAAAGGACACCTTTCTGAAGTTCAGGAAAAAGTGGAGGTATTGGCCACGTATCACTGGAACTTCCTAAAATCAGACCGGGACTACTTTGAGATTTACAATTTGGCCAAACCTTACGTAATTGCCTTATTCATGGAGGCAGGCGATGAGGATCCCGGCCATGAAATTCAACTGTGCATCAACGCTATCTATGGATTGCTGCTTAGTCGGCTTCATGGTCGGAAAGTGCCTGAGGATATGATAAAAGCAACAGATAGTTTTGGTGCGGTACTGAGGTACCTTACGGAAGCATACCATCAGCAGCTTGTGACCAACAATTAATAGCTAATCCTCCATCATTTCATAAATACTGGTATAACATTTATTTTCGTCCACATAGTCTAAGAATTCACGATAAAATGGGTGTACCCCCAGGGTGGCACTGTCTCCTATTACAATCAATCGTCGTTTAGCCCGGGTCAAGGCCACATTCATTCTTCGTGTATCGGATAAAAACCCTATTTCTCCCCTTGCATTACTGCGAACTAGGCTGATCATTATCAGATCCCGTTCCTGTCCCTGAAAGCCATCAATTGTATCTATAGTTAGTCTTTCCTGCATCGACTTTATTTTTAGAAAGGAATCATCGTCCCTCACCAAGGTTTTAAGCAGTTCGACTTGCCCCCGGTAAGGAGAAATTAGGCCTATATTCCAATCATTTTCATTGAAAACCGCACTGCCAATTCTTTTGAGAAGTGAGTTCATGACTCCCAAGGCAAACCGAGCTTCCTCAGGATTTTGAGTGCTGAGGGTTTCCCTGTCTGTAAAGTCTGCAAAGCCGCTTCCCGCCGTGTCTATAAATGTAAGGATGGGTTCTTCCGGCCCTAATCTATGGGACGCTGTAACAGGCGCTGCTATGAGCCGGTTTTCATAAAATATCTTGCTGGAAAATCCCATGATCAGTTCGGGCATGCGGTACTGCACCGCCAGCATCCGTGCGCTGTGGGGCTGTCTCTCAATAACTTTTTCGAACAGGGTTTGCCGAAGTCCGGCTGCCGCTGCTTCGAAGGACTTGATAGTTGGCGGAAGTTGGCAGTGGTCACCAGCCATGACTACCTTCTCTGCCGCTAGAATCGGAACCCAAGTGGCGGGTTCCAGTCCCTGGGCCGCCTCGTCCATAAATACCACTGGAAATCCCATGCCCTTTAAAGCCTGGGAGCCCGCTCCCGAAAACGTGCATGCAAAGACCTGCGTTTGCTGAAAAATATCAAATCGAATATAGTCCTCCAACTGATCTATCTCCCGTCGTGC
>DATHWC010000240.1:0-5941 GCA_035460985.1 Lunatimonas sp. | reverse complement strand
ATGATCCCTTTATTGTGTTTTCCGTCGGTTTCCAGCTTTCCTATCTGGCATTACGGGGTATTCTGCTTTTTCAGCCGGTTATCGTAAGCTGGTGGACACCTAAAAGCAAAGTAGTGGATTACATTTGGCAAATCACAAGCGTTGGTATGGCCGCGCAGTTGGCCACTTTTCCGCTATCCGTTCATTATTTTCATGTATTTCCCACCTATTTTATGTTGGCAAATGTTGTGGCTATACCCGGTGCCTTTGTGATTATGGCCTGTGGCGTACCTTTTTTAATTCTGTCTTTAATAGAACCGGTAGCCGCTATATTGGGAACAGTTCTAAGTCATTTGATCAGCTGGGTAAATACTGTTATTTTTTCAGTACAATACCTGCCGTTTTCAAAGATGGAAAACCTAAGTTTTCAATGGGCTGAGATGTTGATGACCTGGGGATTTATTTGCTGCATATACCTACTCATCCAAAGTAGAAATAAAAAAGTTGCTCATATCTGTATAACTTTCGCACTTTTATTAGTTGGAATGAGATGGTGGGATTTTTATTTAAAACAGAATGCCACAGAATTGGTATTTTACAGTGTAGGGGAGGGAAAAGCGGTAGACTACTTTTTTAAAGGGCAACTTTATTCCCTTACCGAGGGGGTATCGGAGTCCGATGTTTCTTATAAAATATCCCCAAACCGTATTCAACATGGTATAACACGTGCCAAGCCCATGGCGTGGAAGCAGGTTGATGATGAGCTGTATGTGTTCCTTCCCAACAAGGGTGTCGTTCGGGTACCTACTCAACCGACGGAGCTAGCTGTTGCGAAGGAATAATCCCGGCTGGGCAATGGAGGGGATTCGATTCGCAATCCGGTCAGGAATTTTCATCCACGCATTGCGCTATATCACAAAGTGGCGTATGGAACTTGTGTTTGGAATTATAGTCACCTATCTTGATGAAAAATAAATTGCATGAATCAGGAAGGCAGTTACTTTTCTTTTGTTAAACTTACCCGTTTTCCATAGAACTATTGAAAAGCAAGGCATTAGATGTTTTAAAACAGGTTTTCGGCTATCAGGACTTTAGGCCGCTGCAGGAGGAAATTGTCCTTTCCGTGGCCAATGGACAGGATACGTTGGCCCTGCTGCCCACCGGGGGTGGAAAATCTATCTGTTTTCAAGTGCCCGCATTGATGATGGATGGAGTTTGTCTAGTCGTAAGTCCGCTGATTGCTTTGATGAAGGATCAGGTAGATAATCTCAAGCGGAAAGGGGTAAAGGCAGTGGCTATTTATTCCGGAATGCGGCAGCGGGAAATCGACACGCTTTTGGATAATTGTGTATATGGGGACATAAAATTCCTCTATGTATCTCCTGAAAGATTGAAGACAGAATTGTTCCTAGCCCGATTTCGGCGTATGCCCGTATCCCTTATTGCCGTGGATGAAGCCCACTGCATTTCCCAGTGGGGCTACGATTTTAGGCCGCCTTATCTGGAGATTGCCTCCTTGCGGGAAATTCACCCCAATGTACCCTTCATTGCGCTCACAGCCTCTGCGACCTTGGAGGTAAGGAAGGATATCATAGAAAAGCTCCAGCTCACTACACCCAAGATTTTTATCCAGTCATTCACCCGGCCCAACCTTTCATTTGTGGTTCGGCAAGCGGAAAACAAATTCGAAAAAGCACTTGACATTCTCCGCAAAGTGCCCGGTACAGCGATCATCTACGCCCGAAACAGAAAGGGGACAAAGGAAATTGCTGACCAGCTCAACCAGTTGAAGATCTCTGCGACCTATTATCACGCGGGTTTGTCCCCGGAACTGCGCGTGCAGCGGCAGACGGAATGGATAGGTGGAAAAGTACGGGTGATGGTAGCAACCAACGCATTTGGAATGGGGATAGATAAACCCGATGTAAGAGTGGTGATTCACACCGACCTGCCGGAAAATCTTGAAAACTACTATCAGGAAGCAGGTAGGGGAGGCCGGGACGGAAAAAGGGCGTTTGCAGTGTTGATTGCGCAACCGTTTGATCTGATTACCCTGAAGGAGCGGGCAGAGAAGGCGTATCCCCCGACGGAATGGATCAAAAAGGTGTATCAGTGCCTGGCCAACAACTATCGCTTGGCCGTCGGAAGTAGTCAGATGAGCAGTTTTGACTTTGATATGCATGCATTTACGCAGACATATGAATTGGATCCACTTCTGACCTACAACGCCATGAAGGTGATGGAGGAAGAGTCCCTATTACTTCTGAGTGAAAGTATCCATACGCCATCTACCTTGCATATTTTGGTCAGTCCCACACAGTTGTATGAAACCCAAGTACAATATGTACGGTTGGATCCACTTATAAAACTACTTTTACGCATGCACGGGGGGGAGCTTTTTGCTGTTTACGTTAAAATTCAGGAATCTCGACTGGCTAATAGTCTCTCTATTCCCGAAGCTGAACTGGTTAAGCTGCTTCGTCAGCTGGATGAGATGGAGGTGATGGCCTACCATCCCAGGAAGGATACGCCTCAGGTTACTTTTCTTACTCCCCGATACGATGCAGGAAAGCTACCGTTGGATCAGCAGCGGATTCAGCGAAGAAGAACATTGGCCATCAGCAAAGCAAAGGCCATGGTCGATTATGTGGAAAACAACAGGCGATGCCGTAATTTGCAGGTGTTGGATTATTTTGGGGAAGAAAGTGATATCCAATGTGGGACCTGTGATGTTTGCCTGGAAATGAAAAAATCAGGCCACCAATTTGAGCGTCATACTGCCATCAGGAAAAAAATTCTTAAAACTTTAGCGGGGGGTAATGCGTTTTCCTTGATGAACCTTCTAAATGCGGCCGGACTATCCCAAGATATGGAGGCAGCAGAAGTGCTTCGCATAATGGAAGACGAGGAGGTGATTTTCACCGGGGAAGATGGAAAAATGAAAATTAAAATGGAATGACCTTTATAGAAGATATAATGGGTAAGCTGTTTCCGGAAAGGCAGAAAAAACTCTCCTACAAAGAAAACTTTACCCAATCCCCTGAAGAAATGTATGCCACTGCCGCTTGGATAGAATCGGAGGAGGGGAAGGGGGCATTAGCCAAGGTTTATAGTAATCTACATCTGAAAAAGGTCGGGATCAACGAAAAACCAACCTTGCATGTATTGGAATCACCCTATGCCAATGGGTTTGCCGTAACCTATGAACCTCCGTTCACTACCGAAATTTTTCAGCAACTTTTCTTTTCTTTTGGCCGGCGAATGTTAGCTTTGGGATATCAACGGGTAAGTTTGGATAGAAAAATGGAAGAACTGCAGGATTCGGTGAAGATCACCGAGAAGCTTTATTTCAAACCGCCTTTGTCTGCGGCCACCATTGGCCAGAAAATAGATCAGCTTTTTGGCAATGTGACCATAGAGAAAGTTTCCTTAGACGATAAACCCAGTTTTGTTAAAGTATTGGTGACGGTATATGCTGACCACCTATATTTGCCCGCAAAGCCTTTTGATGATTTTGTCGAAAGGCTGTTTAATCCCTAAACTGTTATGAACCGGAAACATTTAAAATTCCTTTTAGAAAATTATAAAACGCCATTTGACGAAGAGAAATCCTTTCTGAATGATTTTATAGGCTTGGTAGATGACCCGTTAGCCTTTAGTAGGGAAAGGGATCAGGGACACTTTACTGGTTCTGCGTGGATTGTGAACAAAGACCGAACGCATGCATTGCTGACCCTACACCGGAAGCTTGACAAGTGGCTTCAACTTGGAGGCCATTCCGACAGCAACGAAAACCTGCTTGAGGTAGCGTTGAATGAAGCCCGGGAAGAAAGTGGCCTTGCCTCCTTACGATTGGTGGATAGGTCGATTTTTGATATTGATAGACATATGATTCCCGAAAGAGGGGACGTCCCCCAACATTTTCATTACGATGTCCGATTCCTAATCGAGGCTGAAATCTCCGAACCTCTTACGATAAGTTCGGAGAGTAAAGACTTGGCTTGGGTTAATTTTGAATATATCGAGGAATTGGTCGGTGTCAACAGTTCAATTCTCCGCATGTTGGAAAAAACCAGTAAATCTGAAATTACGATTTGATGAGACTAATTTGAGTGTTAGTTTTCAAGTTTTCAATAGTTATGTTTTCAGCTTTTTACCTTTCTGTCAAAAGTTAGGATGATTTTTGCGGATTAGCTCCTCAATTTCAGTTAAACCCATCAAAGAACCGAAATACCTAAGGTATAGAGCAGGAGAATCCCTATCTTTGCCAAAAATTTCGATATGATGCAAAAAAATTGGGGAGTTTTCCTCTTGATTATTGGCCTTCTTAGCTGTTCGCCATCACCGGAAGAATTGTTACAGGAAGGGATCAGTCAACTGGAAGCAGGTGAATATGAAAGTGCCATCAACTACTTTGACAGGGTCATTGAGCAGGACTCAGCAAGCTTTTCTGCTTGGAATGTAAAAGGCGTAACCTATTTTGAAATGCAGCAATGGGATCAATCCATTGGCGCATTTAATCAAGCGATTAAGCTGGATAGTGCCTCTTACAAGCCATTTTTTAACAGGGGTAATGCCTATTTGGAAAAAAAGGAATTCAGGGATGCCATAGTGGATTATAATTTTGCGAACGGTCTTGACCCCAGCCAAACGGACATATATTATAACAGGGGACTTGCGCTGTTGGGGATGGAGGCCTATGAAGATGCACTTTTTGATTTTGAATTGGCACTTCAGTCCAATCCCAATCAGCCACAGGTACATTTCAATAAAGCAAAGGCTTTGCTCGGGAACAATGACCCAATGGGCGCAATTTCTTCGCTAACCGAAGTTATAAACCTCGATAAAAGGAACGAGTCTGCATACTACCTGCTGGGTGTTACCCAAATGAGTGCTTTGGGAAATAAAGAAGAAGGATGTGCTCATTTAAAAATGGCCCTAAGTTTGGGATATACAGCGGCTAAAGAATGGGTAGATGAATTTTGTGAAGAGTAATGGCGGAAATAGGAACTGATATAGCGAAGGCCAGCCAGTTGCTTCGTGAAGGTAAGCTGGTTGGGATACCTACAGAGACAGTTTACGGACTTGCGGGCGATGCGCTGAACCCAGAGGCGGTAACGGCCATTTTTGAAACAAAAAAGCGTCCCAGCTTTGATCCCCTGATTATTCATGTGGGGAGTATGGAACAAGCCCGTTCGTTCATCCATTTCTTTCCTGAAGAGTTGATGGCCTTGGCTGAAAGTTTCTGGCCCGGTCCCCTGACATTGCTTTTGCCAAAAAATGACAAAATTCCAGACCTGGTAACCAGTGGTTTGGATACTGTTGCTGTCCGGATACCTGGTCATCCTTTGACTAGGGAATTGCTTTTAAATCTTGAGTTTCCGTTGGCGGCTCCCAGCGCCAACCCATTCGGGTATATCAGTCCCACTCGTGCACTTCATGTGCAGGATCAATTGGGAGACAAAATCCCCTATATTTTGGATGGAGGGGATTGTACGGTTGGATTGGAGAGCACGATCGTGGGTGTAGAGCAGGGGCAGATCATTGTTTACAGGTTAGGTGGTATTCCCGTCTCTGCGATAGAGCAGGTGGTAGGCCCTGTGCTGATTCTTCCCCAGTCCAGCAGCAATCCCAAGTCGCCGGGGATGTTGAAAAGTCACTATGCTCCAAAGACTCCAATTTTGTTGGGAGATCTGGATACATTGGTTTCCGAATTTAGTCAACGGGGTGAAAATTTCGGAGTTTTATCTTTTAATAAAGTGTTTCTTGGGATTCCCGATGGGCGTCAGGTAATTTTAAGTCCCTCAGGAGATCTCGGAGAGGCCGCCAGAAATCTATTTTCTGGAATGCGGTTGTTGGATAAGGCGGATGTTTCCGTAATTTTGGCAGAGGAACTCCCGGAAAAAGACTTGGGAAAGGCCATAAATGACCGACTTCGCAGAGCTGCTGCGAAATAAAATGC
>DATHWC010000239.1:0-5171 GCA_035460985.1 Lunatimonas sp. | reverse complement strand
TCCGTGTTATCCGCTAAATCCGCGTTCTTTTTTGCTTCGAAAATGGATGTCCCGCAGATTGCGCTGATTTTCGCAGATTATTTTATTGACGTCGACAATTGATTCAACACCCTAAAAAATCCGCCTAATCCGTGTTATCCGCCTAATCCGTGTTCTTTTTTGCTTCGAAAATGGATGTCCCGCAGATTGCGCTGATTTTCGCAGATTATTTTATTGACGTCGACAATTGATTCAACACCCTAAAAAATCCGCTTTACCCCTGCCTACCGCAGGCAGTCGTGTCATCCGTTAAATCCGTGTTCTATTTTATTATTCAATTTGGCTAGTTAATTTCAGCAGGTTCATCCTTGTTCTCCAGCTTTTTAATAATTCTGGCAGGATTGCCACCGACAAGAACATCCGCCGGAACATCTCTGGTGACCACTGCCCCTGCGGCAATTATACTTCTGTCACCGATAGTGACACCAGGGCAAATGATTGCGCCTCCCCCTACCCAAACATCAGATCCGATGCTGACCGGAGCCCCATATTCTAATAAACTACCTCTTACTTTCCAATTGATAGGGTGTGTAGCGGCATAAATTTGCACTTTAGGCCCAAAGAGACATCTGTCTCCTATAATAACTTGGCTCACATCTAAAATCACGCAGTCAAAGTTGAAATACACTTGATGACCTGCACGGATATTGTAGCCATAGTCACAGTAGAACGGAGGCTCGATCCAGAATTCATTTCCAATCTCTCCCAACAGCTCTTTAAAGAGCTCATTCCTCAAACGGATATCTTCAGGGGCACTGTCGTTTAATTTTTTGAGAATCTTTCTTGCAGTGAGTCTTTCTTCGCTCAACTCCTCGTCCGATGCCAGATAAAGTTGTCCGGCCATCATTTTTTCTTTTTCGGTTGGCATAGGGCTAATGGGTTACTGCATTTTTAATCTGTTCTAGGTGCCTTTTTTCATGAGCAAGTATGATTGCAATTGCCTGATCTAACTGATAAACCACCAATTTATTTGCGGGGGAAGCTATCATCAGGTTTTTTTCCAGAAACGGATCCAGTTGTTCGATATACCTTGATAGCTGGGCATGCTGCTTCAGAAATTGGTCCCCAACAGAAGGATCGATGAGGCTGTGGCGCGGTTCCCATGTGGGGAAGGTTTTCACTTTTTTGGGGCTCACCATAGATTTGAGAATCAATTCTCCTATCTTTTTCCCAACAAAAGGAATGTACCCCATAAAAGGTTTACTGTATTTGCCCTGAATAATGGCATCGAAAATGGGAAAATAGCTGCCGTTGACTTTATAAAGGTGGTCTATGATTTCTCCTGGACTCCAAGCCTCGGGTGCTCGTTTCATGTTAAAGGCTGGTGTTGGAATGTCTTTTAATACCTGCTCATAAGCCCAACTGATCTCTGTTATTTCCATTTGCCAGTTGTCTGCTATCTCTTTCATTTACTTTTCAAAATTAAATCCAGGACCATTGGGTGACTTGGCCCGAAGGTGGTACATTTATGATTCTGGAAAGTTACAAATTTAGTTTGCATTTTGTAACCAAAAGCCAGACCAATCTATGTATGCCATTGTAGATATTGAAACTACCGGGGGATTTACACCCGATAACCGTATTATCGAAATAGCGGTAGTGATCCATGATGGACAGTCCATTACCTCCCAATATCAAACGCTAATCAATCCACAGCGGCCTATTCCAGGTTTTATTACCGGTCTGACTGGGATTGACGGAGGGATGTTGCAAAACGCACCCGTTTTTGAAGAGATAGCCGATGAGCTTTTTGATTTCTTGGAGGGTAAAATTTTTGTGGCCCACAATGTCAACTTTGACTTCAATTTTGTCAAAGATGCCTTTGCACGTATGGGTATGATTTACAATCCCCAACTACTGTGTACCGTAAGACTAAGCCGTAAAATCTTTCCAGGGTACAGGTCCTATTCCTTAGGTACCCTTTGTGGCCAGCGAAACATATCCATTGCAGAGAGACATAGAGCAATGGGTGACGCCTATGCCACAGCAATTCTCTTTGGACAAATTATTCAGGCAGATTCTCAGGGCATAATTGCGGCCTCGCTCAAAAACAGAAAAAAGGAAATTGCGCTTCCTCCCCATATCAGTCAGGAAAAATTTGCCCAATTGCCCGAAACGCCGGGAGTTTATTATTTCCACGACCTCCACGGAAAGGTGATTTATGTCGGAAAGGCAATCAACATAAAAAGCCGCTTTAAAAGCCATTTCTCAGGTAAAGCTAAAATAGACATGAAAACTGAAATTCACGATGTGAGCTACGAATTGACGGGAAATGAGTTTTTAGCATTGCTTTTGGAAACTCTGGAAATAAAAAAGCACTGGCCAAAATATAACCGTTCCCTCAAGATAAAGGCAACCTCCTGGGGTCTTTTTTCCTATGAAGACCAGCAAGGTTATTTGCGGTTTACAATCTCCAAAAACAATGGCCAGCAAAAGCCTATCCTTACATTCACGAATCATTCGGAGGCCTGGTATTATTTGTTGGATTTGGTAAAATGCCATCAACTGTGCCCCAAACTCTGTGGAATTCAAAAGTCTGCTGGGGCTTGCTTTGACTTTAAAGAAGGAAGCTGTTTGGGGGCATGCTGTGGAGAAGAGTCTGCGGTAAGCTATTCCAACCGTGTGGAAGAAATGCTGGATAAAATAAGATTGAGTGGCTCTACTATCCTGATCAAGGAAACCGGCAGGGAAGTGGAGGAAGAAGCCGCCCTGCTTTTTGAAAATGGCTTGTTGGCGGCTTTTGGGTTTATAGACCGATCTACAAATCTGCATCGTACCGAAGACATCCTGCCGATGTTGCAGTCGGTCAAACCGGTTTTGGAGACTACCTACTTACTTCGGTCCTACTTGGAAAAAGGCAAAAAGGAAAACATTTATTACCTTTCAGGATTGAATGGAGCACACCGGAATGTTGATGGCTGATCCATTTCTTGAAAATCAACTAACTAAA
The DNA here is from genome assembly GCA_035460985.1 of Lunatimonas sp. GTDB lineage: Bacteria > Bacteroidota > Bacteroidia > Cytophagales > Cyclobacteriaceae > Lunatibacter. The sequence goes on along the minus strand of DATHWC010000239.1, from coordinate 2,182 downwards.
CTAATCAGTAATTATGAAAATTAACGATCAAAATGCGCTATCTCCCTATCAGGCCTCCTCAGGGCGTTACGACACCATGCAGTATAGGCGCTGTGGACGCAGTGGCATTGATCTTCCGTTGATTTCACTGGGTCTCTGGCACAATTTTGGTCATAAAGACGATTTTAGAAACCAACGCATTTTGCTCAGGACAGCGTTTGATCTGGGGATCACACATTTTGATCTGGCAAATAATTATGGTCCTCCGTTTGGGGCAGCTGAGGAAAATTTTGGCAGAATTCTGCAACAGGATTTCTTGCCGTACCGGGATGAGCTTATCATTTCATCCAAGGCTGGCTGGGACATGTGGCCCGGACCATATGGTAATTTCGGATCCAAGAAATACCTGGTTGCCAGTTTAGATCAAAGCCTGAAACGTATGGGGTTGGATTACGTCGATATTTTCTACCACCACAGACCGGACCCCAAAACGCCATTGGAAGAAACCATGGGGGCGTTGGATCTAATTGTTAGGCAAGGCAAGGCCCTTTACGTAGGTATTTCTCAATACAGTGCGGAAGAAACTGCCCAAGCGGCAAAAATCCTTAAGGATCTGGGAACGCCATGTCTGATCCATCAGCCGCGGTACAGTATGCTGGATCGTTGGGTGGAAAATGGTTTATTGGACGTTTTGAAGGAAGAGGGTATCGGATCTATTGCCTTTTCACCTTTGGAGCAGGGCGTACTTACCGGCAAATACCTAAAAGGATTTCCCGAGGATTCCCGGGCAGTAAAGGATGGCCGATACTTATCTACAGAAAGCATTACTCCAGAATTGTTGAACAAGGTGAAAGCCCTGAATGAAATTGCGAAAAATCGCGGTCAAAATCTCGCCCAAATGGCTATTGCCTGGTTGCTCAAGGACCCTAGGATCACTACCGTTTTGGTAGGAGTTAGCAAGGCCGAACAGTTGATCGATAATGTCAACAGTCTGAAGGAGCTTAAATTCAGTACTGATGAGTTACAGAAAATTGAGGAAATATTAAAAGCTTAAAATCCGCAGTATTTTCCTGTAATATATGGAGAAAAATCTTCCAGGTTTCACCCATTTAATTTGAACAATTAGCTGGACATCAACAAAACTTGGAAGGTTTACGGATTTAACGAAAAGACAGACAAGATTCTTCAATAGTTTTGGCCTGCCGATTGCAGTCTCCATCTGAGTCCGCATTTGAAGGGGAATTCCTTTTGGGGCTAATGGGGGCTAAATCAACTAAAACCTATGAAACAAGTCATATTTTACAAGACGGGATATCCCCAGGAAGTACTAAAGGTAGAAGAATCCGAAGTTCCTGTGCCAAAATCAGGGGAAGTTTTGATCCGGATTACGGCTAGGAATATCAATCCTTCCGACATAATGTTTATCAGGGGAATGTATGGTATTGCCCCCCAACTCCCCAGCACTGCCGGATTTGAAGCGGTGGGAGTGGTTGAAGTTGCGGGAGATCAGGGCCGGATTGCTGAAGGAACCCGGGTAATTTTTTCGGCTATCGGTACTTGGCAGGAGTACATTTGCCTACCTGCCAATCAACTCATTCCGGCTCCTGAGGGGATGCCGGATGAGGTGGCCTGTCAGGCGTTTATCAATCCAATGACAGCCTATGGCATGTTACAAAGAAGCGGATTAAAGGAAGGTGATTGGTTGTTGCTGACTGCCGGAGCGTCAGCATACTCCAAACTGGTCATTCAAATGGCAAAAACAAAGGGTATAAAGATAGCCTGTACAGTAAGGAGACAGGAACAGATTGCCCAACTGACGAATATTGGGGTGGATTTGGTAGTGAATACCGAAACTGATAAAATCCCAAATGCATTGATGGATAAAACTAAAGGAGAAGGAGTTTCCGTTGTTTTTGACGCTGTTGGTGGAAGTTTGGGTGCCAGGGCTTTGGCGAGCCTTAAGCCAAAAGGTAAAATGATGGTTTATGGGTTGCTCAGTTTGGAAAACATCCCTTTGAATAGTGGCTTGATGATATTTAAAGACCTGAGCATCGAGGGCTTTTGGCTAACCAGCTATCTGGAAGGATTGGATAAAAGATCCCGTCAGGATGCATTTCAGACCGTTTTTGGAACGCTTTCCTCGCAGGATTTGAAGGTGGACGTTGCGGAGAAGTTTCCGCTGGACCAAGTAAAAGAGGCAATA
>DATHWC010000238.1:0-5299 GCA_035460985.1 Lunatimonas sp. | reverse complement strand
TCTTCAAAAATCGACTTGGAATCGTAAAGTAGGCGGCCGATAAGGGTACTTTTCCCATCATCCACCGATCCCGCCGTAGTAAATCGCAGCAGTTGGTTGGTTTCTTGTATGTTCATATATATTTGAGTTTACATTTAAAATTTAGAATAATCATAAAAATGGTTGAAATGTTTTCCCGCAGATACCGCTGATTTTCGCAGATTGTCGTTCTGCGCTAATCTTCGCATTCTTAGGGAAAATAAGTCCCCCGCTGATTTTCGCTAATTCGTTTTCTGCGCTCTTCTGCGCAATTTAAGGGAAATCATCTTCCGCAAAGTTTTCTTAAAACATTCTGCGGTCATCTGCGCAATCTGCGGGAAATCATCGCACATCCTAAGCAGTTTACTTCTAGAAGTAGCCGCTTTTTTTTCTGTCTTCCATGGCCGTTTCGCCCCGTTTGTCATCCGCCCGGGTGCCGCGCTCCGTGGTGCGGGTTGTTGCGACCTCGGCGATGATTTTATCCAAATCATCCGCATCCGACTCCACCGCACCCGTGATGGGCATATCCCCGCAGGTTCTGTACCTAACAGTCATCATTTTCACCTCTTCATTCGGCTTAAGCTTGATAAATTCAGATTTGGCAAGGATAACTCCGTCACGAACGACACATTCCCGCTGATGGGAGAAATACAAAGAAGGGAGGGCGATGTTCTCCTGCTGTATATATTGCCACACGTCCATTTCTGTCCAGTTGGAAATGGGGAAAATCCGGAAATGCTCCCCATTGTGTTTTTTCCCGTTAAAGAGATTCCAAAGTTCAGGCCGTTGGTTTTTGGGATCCCATTGCCCAAATTCATCCCGGTGGGAAAAAAAACGTTCTTTTGCCCTAGCCTTTTCCTCATCCCTGCGGGCACCACCCATAGCGGCGTCAATTTTAAGGTCCTCCAGGGTGTCAAGAAGCGTGACGGTTTGCAGCGCATTGCGACTGGCATTTACACCTGTCTCCTCACGAACTCTACCCATATTTATGCTTTCCTGAACCGAGCCTACTACCAATTTTACGCCCAATTCTCCCACTAGGGAATCCCTAAAAATGATGGTTTCGGGAAAATTGTGTCCGGTATCAATATGAATCAGGGGAAACGGAATTCGGGAAGGATAAAACGCTTTTTTTGATAAATGGGCCAACACAATGCTGTCTTTACCCCCGGAGAACAACAGGGCAGGTTTTTCAAACTGGGAGACGACCTCCCTAATTACAAAAATTGCTTCAGCTTCCAATTCTTTTAAATGTGATAAATAATATTGTCCCATGTTAATGATTTATTTTTTGAGCTAATAGTTCAGTTATTTTAGTAATGGAATCTACAAGAGATTCTTCGGCAGTTTTGATTGTAACAAACGGTGTCAGGGGAGGTTGATACGGCGAATCAATACCGGTAAAGTTTTTGATCAGTCCCTGTCGGGCCTTTTGGTAAAGTCCCTTCACGTCCCTTTCCTCACATACCTTTATGGGACAATCAACGAAAATTTCCAGAAAATTGGCCTCTCCAACCAGCTGGCGTATCATCTCGCGCTCTTCCCGAAACGGAGAAATAAAGGCAGAAAGGACCACCAAACCGGCATCTAGCATCAACTTACTCACTTCCGCTATCCGGCGAATATTTTCCACCCTGTCCCCATCTGTAAATGTCAGGTCTTTATTTAAACCCGTCCGGATATTGTCCCCGTCAAGCAAATAGGTGTGTATACCCTGTATATGAAGGGCACTCTCCACGCCATTTGCGAGGGTGGATTTTCCGGAACCCGATAATCCGGTAAACCAAACCAAAAGCGGTCGCTGCCCCAATGATTTTGTCCGATCGGCTTGGGTTATTTTAAAAATGGTGGGGTGAATATTTTCATTCATGCGTGTACGAGTCTCTTGAAGAATTTCTATTGCCGTCTATTATTCTAAGTTATGGCATAATACCAATTGATAAATCCGAGTACCGTTATTGTATAAATAATGGTAAGCGGGAGGCCTAATTTAAAATAATCTTTAAATTTATAGTTTCCTGGTCCCATTACCATTAGGTTGGTCTGATAGCCAATGGGTGTCATAAAATCCCCTGAGGCTGCAAATGCGATGGCTATAAAGAAAGGCGTAAGTGGCTGCTCCAACTGCTGCCCCATTTCCAAAGCGATGGGAAACATGATCGATACCGCAGCCGCATTGGTAATCAGACTGGTCAAAATCAACGTAATGAAGAATAACAAGCCCAACGCAAATAGGGTATTCATTCCATGAGAAACCTGTAGTAACCATTCCACCAGGATATTTGCCGCCCCCGAATTCTTTAATGCTACTCCTATGGCCAGCGAACTTACCAGTATCAAAAGCAAGTCCAAATCCACTGCCTTTCTTAGGGTGGCCAAATTTAAAACTTTAAACAGATATAAAATAATAATCCCCGAAAAAGCAGCCATAAACAGGTCTATCACACCGCCAATTCCCAAAAGTAAAATCAAAATTGCCAAAATCGATGGCAGTTTCCCCACTTTTGTTTTTGCCTGCTGAATTTCACCCCCCAAGGTAATAATAATCAAATCCTTAAGATTGTCATGTGTTCTATTCTCCTGGCCGGTAAGCATCAGGATAAGGTCTCCTGCCTGAATTTTCGTTTCACCAATATTCCCCTTCAGCATTTCACCAAACCGGTGTATGGAAAGTATTGATCCTTGGTACCTCTTCCTGAAATCACTATCCTTTACTTTCTCCCCTATAAGCGAGGAAGTAGCCGGCACCACGGCTTCCGTCAACTGGAAGAATCCGTTTTGGGACACATGACTTTGCTCTGGAAGGCTGAGGCCATTTTCATCTTTTATCAAAGAAAGTATGGCTTTGGTATTGCCGGTGAAAAATAATTTGTCTCCTTCCATTAAAATCTCTTTGGGGGATACGGGCGTTATTTCCTTATTTCCCCGGGAAATTTCCGCCAAGAATATTTCTTTCAGTTTTCTTAACCCTGCTTCCTTTACTGATAAACCAATCATCTTGGAACCCTTTGGAACAAAGGTCTCTACCACATATTCATTGAGGTGCTCGATAATCTCACTCTTATTCTCTTCTCTGTCAGGAAGAAAATAATGCGAAGCTACCGCTAGATAAATCACTCCGATTACAGCCACAAGTGCTCCTAAAAAAATAAAATCTTTAAAACCCAGCAAAGGTAAACCATATTGGCTGATAAGGCCGTTCAAGACCAAGTTGGTAGAAGTTCCAACTACGGTAATCATACCACCAAGGATCGTGGCGTAGGATAGTGGGATTAGAAATTTGGAAGCCGGGTATTTGTTTTTAGCTGCCCATTCCTTGACATAAGGAATCATAAAGGCCACAATGGGGGTATTATTTAATATCGCTGAAAGACCGCTGACAAAAAACATCATCCGAACCCGAAAAATACCCGGTTTCAATTTCTGGCTGAAAAGTCTGAAGAAAAAACTTGTACCTATATTTTTTTGAATGCCGGCCGTCACACCTATTAAAAGGAAAATGACAATAATCTGTTTGTTGGCCAAGCCGGCCAAAAATTCCTCCGGTTTGATAACTTGAAAGACAAGCAGTAGGAAAGCCGTTGCCAAAAAGGCGAAGGCGGTTCGCATATAGTCATTATAGAGCACTATTACCAGCAGAGCGACCAAGGCGATGGTGAGTATGGCTGAAAAATACATGTCAGGAAATTAATGAAAATTAAGATAGTGTGCGGTCATCGAATGAGATTTTGCATGCATTAGAGGAAATTTTTCGTTAAGGCCACAAAGCTAACAGTTTTAGTAGGGTATTCAAATTTAGATGCCTGATTTTTTTATTGTACTCTTCTTTCAGGAAACGGCAATCAAAATAATAGTTTTTGTTTTGGAAAAAAATCTTTTTCTTTGCATGCCAAAAGAAATAAAAGGTATCAGAGGCCTTACGATCCGAGTTGACAGCTAAATTCTCCCTAGGTCTACGCAAATTTACTTATTTGGTTAATTTCTTTATTATTTTTACTTCTTCAACCCACTCTATACATGAAATACATCGGGTTTATTTCCTTATTCGCACTACTACTTTCTATAAGTTGCGTATCCAATGAAAGGTTGATTTATCTTCAAAATCTCGAAAATCAACCCGAGATATCCGAAGACTCATTGGTTTTATATGCAATACAAGAATACAGGTTGCAATACAACGACATTATTGATGTCCAAATACAAACCAATTCACAAGATATGAATGATCTGTTAAACGTAAGGCCTCCTCAAAATAGGATGGCTGGTGGAGGCCAGCAGCAGATGGGGGGAGGAGACGTTTATTACATGACTGGATATACTATTGACCTAGATGGGTTAATAGATTTGCCATTAGTGGGAAGTGTTGAGGTCAGAAATAAAACACTAGGAGAAACTAAAAATGCAATAGTCGCAGAGTTAAAAAAATTCATAGTTTCCGACGAATTTTTTGTACGTGTGAAACTAGGAGGTATTAGATATAGTGCAATGGGAGAAGTCAGAAGACCAGGGAAGTTTGTGGTCTTGCAGGATCGAATGACCATATTTGAAGCGATAGCAAATGCAGGGGATTTAAATGTGACAGCCAAAAGAGATGAGATTCTGTTGATCAGGCAGTACCCCCAAGGGACTAAACTTCACAGGGTCAATCTACTCGATAGAAATATTGTACATACTCCATTTTATTTTATACAGCCCAATGACCAAATTTATGCAGAACCCATGAAAATCAGGGAAGTAGGGGCAGGAGAAAATGTCGCCCAATCACTTCAGCTTTTCATAACATCCATTACCGCCGCCGCATTGATTTTGAATTTGGTATTACGATAATAGAAAGTATTTTTACATCATGGAAGAACTGGAAGAAGAAATAGATTTTAAAGAAATCTTATTTAGATACCTTCGTTATTGGCCACTCTTGATTGCCTGCGCTCTTTTAGGGGTTGTGTTTGCATATGTATTTAACAAGATCGCAGTTCCGATTTATAAAATTGAATCCTCAGTTTTAATCAAAGACGACCAAGGTATGACCTTGGGTGCGGATATTTTCGAAAGTGCTGGTCTTGCCAAACCAAATACCAATTTACAAAATGAAATTGGTATTCTCAAAAGCCAAAGTCTAACCACAGAAACTTTAAATAATCTTAATTTTAACGTAACCTATTACCAAGAGGGTTTTTTTAATGAAACGGAAATTTACGGCAGCGTTCCATTTTTTGTGGAAGTTGACTGGACGCACCCCCAACTCACCAATGGTAGATTATCCATATTAAAATTAAATGCA
>DATHWC010000237.1:0-41580 GCA_035460985.1 Lunatimonas sp. | reverse complement strand
AATTGCCCGCTCGGGATCAGTTTGGTACATCGCATAACATACCCATCCCGTTGGCGTCCCCCAATAAGCCCCATTTTGATATCTGTTTTTCGGTGCCATCGAAACTTCCCAGGCTGTAGTGGCATCGAAGTCATGAATAGTCAACACATGGCGAATATTACCCCGATAACTGAGCTGACCAGCGACAAAACCTTCGACAAGTGCCTGACTCGCCTTTTTTAAGTCCTCACCATCCAAAACCCCGAAATAAACGGCCAAAGCTGTGCCCCACACATCGGGTTGACTACTTTTTCCTGTCGAGGCCAGCAACAATCCGCTTGGGTGACGAAAAGTCTCCGGTATAGCATTTTTTAAAGAAGTAGATACCTGCAAATAATGGCCGGCTTCCTCTCGCCTATCCAACAATTGTAAAAGGTCAGAAAGTTGGACAGCTGCTTTATATTTTAGAATAGATGCAAAACTAAGTTCCCCCGTAATGGTGATGGCATCTCTAAAGCCGAAATCCACTCCTCTAATCCGATCGTCGGCAAATATCAAATCACTTTGCGACAAGGAAGGAGGGACTTGAAAGGCAACCATTAGACGGTCAATTAACGAAATACCATTTATTTTTTGATTTAAAACATCGACATATCCTGATTGAATGACATAATTATGAGCCATGTGGATAAAGAAATACTGATCACAATAGGGAGGTCTACTCCCCCATTCAGAAGTTCCCTGTTCCGCAAAACTATAGGTCCCTGGGAAATAGATCGGCTCCCCGGTATCAATCCGAATATGGTCCGCAATGGCACCAAAAGGAACCAAGCTTCCTCCTTTTGTAATCCACGTCTTTTCTGACTGTGTCGACGCAGTCAGTGTGAGCATATGAAGCTGCTCTTCTATGCCCACCATACCCGTTTCCAAGGACAACGCATAGTCCCGAATCCAAAAAGAGGGATAGGCATCTTTTCCACCAGGCCTAATTAAGGTTCCCCCTGTTTCATTAGATCCAAAGGTGGCGGAGATATACTGCTGAGGATAAATCCGAGACTGCTCCAAGACATCAGCAGTCATTTTTTCCAAAAATATAATATCAGCCTCACTCAAAATTAATAATGAATGTTCCTGTCCAAAAAGTATGATGGGTACCTGCAACAAAATTAAGAGGCTCCATTTTTTGAACATAATTATTTTTGCGATCATGTAAGTTGAATTTAGTAATTTCTTAAAGGCGCAAACCTTCCAAGTGTGTTCATAATAAGCAAATTGTTAGAATTAAACCTGTGATACCTGAATGGTTTTGTCTTCATAGGAATCACCTGCTTACAGGAACGCACTGCGGAATTTAGATAATATTATCAAAAGTATAAAAACTTTTTACCATACTAGTATTGTGTTGTAAATCCAACCCGCATTTAATACAGGTCCAACTGTCAGCTGGTGAAATTATATACAGCAAATACAAATTGAAACGGATAATGGAAAAATCAATCTATGCCCGTTGAAAAAATTATTTGCCTTTTTAAACTTATTTTTTGCCGTTTAAATTTTTTGGCATAGAATTTACTATATTTGTGTCGTCCAAGTGGACATTAAACAACTATCTTATAACAATGAAAACTAGCATCTTTGCGATGATGATCGCCGCAACATTGGTAATCGCCTCTTGCGGCCAGAAAAAAACAGAAGAAGAAACTTCTGCTCCTATTGAAACAATTATCGAAGAAACTCCAACTGTGGAAGAAATCCCCTCTGAAGAGATAATTGAAGGAGAAATTCTTGACAGTGCAGCTGTAGATACTTCTACTGTTGAGCCAGTAATCTAATACGAAAAAAGACCCAGAATCAAAGCCCGCCTGAAAAGGCGGGCTTTTTTTATTCCATCATTATGAGGGAAGCTATATAGACCACATATATTGTCAAGAAAATGCCTCCCTCTAAACGGTTGAGGACTCTGCCTTTTCCTGTAAACACAAAAACGAACAACAGTATTCCGGCAAGGATATTAACAAAAATATCGATAAAGTTGGCGTTGGCGACGACCACTGGACCAATTACTGAAGAGACACCAAGTATAAAGAAAATATTGAAAATATTGGACCCAACGACGTTCCCTATGGCGATGTCAACTTTCTTTTTGCGAACTGCCGCTACAGACGTGGCCAGTTCCGGAAGTGAGGTTCCGATAGATACGATTGTCAAGCCAATTATCCGCTCGGAAAGCCCCAAGTTTTGGGCTATTGATATAGCGTTATCCACAATTAGCTTTCCTCCTAAAATTAATCCACCTAAGCCAACCAGAATCCAAAAGATTGCCTTTCGGGTGGAATATGCAGGAATTTCCAAAGAATCTGGATTCTGATCTGGATTATTGGATACAACGACGTTATAAACAAGAAAAACCGAAAAAAACAGGAGCAATACAACTCCATCCCCTTTACTGATTATATTAACAGTAAAATCATTAAGCCACACATCACTGACCAATACCAGCACCAATATGGCGGCCAAAAAACTAAGCGGTATTTCGATCCATGTAGTATTTGTCTTTACCTGAAGGGGTAAAATAACTGCCGCTACCCCTAGAATGGCAAAAACATTGAAAATATTACTTCCTAAAACGTTCCCTAGCACCATTTGGGAGGATCCGTCCAATGACGCAAAAACATTCACTACCATCTCTGGAGCGGAAGTCCCAAACGCCACGATGGTAAGCCCGATCACCAATTGGGAAACCCCAAAGCCAGCAGCAAGCGAAGACGCAGCCTCCACAAGCTTATCCGCACCATAAACCAGAATAACAAATCCAAGCAGCAATAAACCAATACTAACGATCATATCGAACACTTTTTGTAAAGTTACAGCGAAAATATTGATAATTTTTATCCTGACTGTTGGTTGAATTTGTTGGCATTTCCCCGTATACTTGCACCGTGAACCTAGGTCGTTAGCTCAGTTGGTTCAGAGCGCTGCCTTGACAGGGCAGAGGTCACCAGTTCGAGCCTGGTACGACCTACTTGAAATGTTTATTTTTTTTTCAACGTTTGACAATAGTTGCTTTCGCTATATAAGGGTTCGTTTATCCCTATGATAGGTTGCTAATGCGGATATTTTCCAAAATCTACTTGCCTAGGAAGATTTTGTTTTCATTTTTTGAAAATCAGCCAATTTGACAAAAAGCTCCCGCTCATCGGCACTCAAGTTTGTTGGGATTTCAATTTGGAAGGTAAGGTACAGATCTCCAAATTCACCCTCCTTTTTATAAACTGGAAATCCCTTTCCCTTAAGCTTCACCTTGGCACCATTTTGTGTTCCTGGTTTGATTTGAAGTTTGACTTTTCCTTCGAAAGTATTGACAGTCTTTTCTCCGCCAAGTACGGCTGTATAAAGATCCAGAGGTTCTGTTTTATATAAATTTTTGCCCTCCCGCTTGAAGGCTGGGTCAGGGGTAAGTTGAAAGGTTAGAAAAAGGTCGCCACGGGGTCCGCCATTGGCACCTGGTCCGCCATATCCTTTTACTTTAATGGTCTGCCCATCTTCCACTCCCGCATGAATTGTCAATCGTATTTTTTGACCGTTGATATCCAATGTCCGCTTGTGTGTTTCATACACTTCCCTTTGGGAAAGTTGAAGGGAGGCATTGAAATCCTGGCCTTTAAATTTCGCTTGGGATCGGCCATGCGTCTGTCCACCCCCAAAAAGATGCTCAAAAAAATCGGAAAAACCCGCTTGACCAAAAGGATCGGAATAGTCACCTCCCCTTTGTGATCTGCCTCCAAAACTGCTTCTTCCGGAAGATGCGGATCCGGCCCTTTCAAAAGCGTCCGCATTTTTCCAATCTTTCCCATACTTATCGTATTGCTTCCGTTTTTCCGGGTCAGAAAGTACTTCGTTGGCTTCGTTTACTTCTTGGAATTTCCGTTGCGCAGAAACATCGTTCGGATTAAGATCCGGATGGAATTTACGCGCCAATTTCCGATAGGCTTTTTTGACCTCATCGGCAGTAGCTGAGGAAGTCAGCCCCAAGACTTTATAATAATCAATAAATTCCATAAAGCAGGTTATTGAACGTTAATTGATTTGCTACCAAATTTAATTTTACACAAAACGCTTCGTCCGGAAAAAGAATTCCATTTCAACTTAGTGTAGACCTGCGGCCTCATACAAGATTTCAATGGGATGTAATGCTTTCCTGCCTGTTCCGTCCGCTATCTGGTGTCTACAGCTTGTGCCCGGAGCTGCAATAGCTGTCTGATCAGCTGCCTTGCGCACTGCCGGAAACAATACCATTTCCCCTATCTTCATACTAAGGTCAAAATGCTCCGCTTCATAGCCAAAGGAACCAGCCATGCCACAACATCCGGAAGGAATTACCTCCACCTCATAGTTTTTTGGAAAACTTAGTATTTTTTTACTGTAACTGACGGAAGATAGTGCTTTTTGGTGACAGTGACCATGAAGAAGTATTTTCTTTTCCTGAAAAGTAAATTGATCCTCGGTAATATTACCGGCTATAATTTCTTTCGCGATAAATTCATCAACCATCTCGGCATGCACTTTCAGGCTCTTAGCATCAGTAACCCATTCCTTGGAAACCAGCTTAGGATATTCATCCCTGAAACTATAAATCGCTGATGGCTCAACTCCAACCAATGGACATTCCGGACCTACCAGTTTACTGAAAATGCGTACATTTTCATCCGCAGCTTTTCGAGCGTACTCCAACAACCCTTTGGATATAGCCCCCCTCCCACTTTCGGGATGGTCAACCATCCTGACCTCATACCCCAGATACTTCAAGAGAGTAATCGCCTTTATCCCAACTTCCGTATCGTTGTGATTGGTAAATTCGTCTGCAAAGAAATACAGGGGCTTTATGGTAGGTGTTTTTTCTGGTAGTTTTTGATAATTTTTCTTATACCACGCTTTTAGGGAGATGGAGGAAATAGCTGGCGGATTCCGTTGTGGAGCAACCCGCAACACCTTTTTCAATAAACCGCTCGTCAGGGAATTTCCCAAAAAGAAATTGGATATACCCGGAATTTTGCTTCCTAGGCCATTAAGCAGATTGATATAGGCAAATGCTTTTGCCCGTAAGGGTACTCCATTTGTTTTAAAATATTGATACTGGAACTCGGCCTTCATAGTAGCCATATCTACATTGGAAGGGCATTCTGATGTGCATCCCTTACAGGAAAGGCACAAGTCCAACGCCTCTTTTATCTCAGGATGGTCAAATGGATTATCTTTGGTATTTGTAGTCAAGAATTCCCTTAATGTATTTGCCCTTCCCCGTGTGGTGTCTTTTTCGTTGCGTGTAGCCTGATAACTTGGGCACATAGTTCCTCCGCCAGATTTGGGTAATTTCCTGCAATCCCCACTGCCGTTACATTTTTCTGCCATGCGGAGAATGCCTCCTTCATGACTGAAATCAAAGATGGTCTCATGCTCAGGCGTCAGCATATCTGGCTGGTACCGGAGAGAGGAATTCATAGGGGCAGCATCCACAATTTTGCCCGGGTTAAAGATACTCTTTGGATCCCACGCTTTTTTTATCCGCTTAAATAGGGCATAATTTTCCTCTCCCACCATCATCGGGATAAATTCCGCCCGGACTCTCCCGTCACCGTGCTCTCCACTCAGGGAGCCGTTATATTTCTTGACCAATTTGGCGGAGGCTTCGCTGATCTCATGAAACCTATGGACATCGGCTGACTTTTTTAAATCTAGGATCGGACGAAGATGAATTTCACCCGCACCTGCATGCGCATAATAGACTGGATTTTGCCCAAACCCCTTCATAATCCCGGCAAATTCATCTATATAATCTGCCAAGTCATCGATATCCACCGCAGTGTCTTCTATACAAGCGACGGCCTTGCTGTCACCCGGTATATTTGCAAGCAGTCCCAATCCGGCACTTCGCAGCTCCCAGGCACTTTTGGTCCGGTCCGGGCCAATGATAGGAAAGGCATAACCCAACCCTGCCTTTTTAAGTGAATCTATAAAGGCCTCACCTTGGGTTTTGGCTTCATCAAGATCTTTGCCCCGAAACTCCACCATCAAAATGGCCATGGGATCTCCTTCCACAAAATCCCTGTTTTTGCTCTGCTCCGCATTTTCCAAGGTGCAGTCGAGGATGATTTTGTCCATCAGTTCCACAGCGGTTGGCTGGTGTTTCATGGCTATTTGGGCAGCCTTCATGCTCTGATGGATAGATTCAAAGTGGGCTGCGACAACGATCTCAAAAGGATCCGGCAAAGGGTCGAGGTGAAGCTTGATCTCCGTAGCAATGGCAAGGGTCCCCTCAGATCCACAGATCAGTTTACAAAAATCAAAAGGAGTATCTTTTTCAGTAAAAATCTCTGTTTCCAAAAGGTAATCAACTGCGTATCCGGTATTTCTTCTGTGAATCGAGGGCTTTGGAAAGTGGGTTCTAATTTGTTCTTGGGTTTCCTGACTACTAAGTTCACCTTTGATATGCCGATAGAGGTCTCCTTCCAATGATTTCAGTTGACATTTTTCCTCAAAATCTTCCTGCGACAAAGCCTTTATGGTTGTCTCAGACCCATCACTCAACAAGACCTTCAGCTCCAGCGTATGTTCCCTAGTGCTTCCATAGACGATGGATGTCGTCCCGCAGGAATTGTTGCCTACCATGCCGCCAATCATCGCCCTGCTCGCCGTACTGGTAATCGGGCTGAAAAAATACCCATGGGGCTGCAAAAAATGGTTCAGCTCATTGCGAACTACGCCTGGCTGAACCCTTACCCATCCCTCCTCTTTGTTGAATTCTAGAATCTTGTTGAGGTGTTTGGAAACATCTACTACTATTCCGTCTCCCACACATTGTCCTGCCAGGGAGGTGCCCGCGGTTCGGGGAATCAAGGAGGTGCCATTGTCAGATGCAAACTTTATCAGCTTTTGAATATCTCGGGAGTTTTTTGGGAAAGCAACTGCCAAAGGCAAGGACCTATATACGGAAGCATCCGTGGCATATAGGGTCTTCATCAATTGATCACTGTGTAACTCTCCGTCCAAAGATTTAGCTAATTGGCTTAAAAGGGGAGTGAAATCGGTAAGGCTATTGTTCATGGTTCAAAATTAAGCCAGAAGTACTTAGAAATAAATAGTTGAGGGATATATTTTGTCTGCATCTATTTTTGGTGGAAATGGTCTAAACGGATTAACTTTAGAAATTGATTCCCTTTCTTGTTAAGAATAGAGTAGAAAAAATATATAAACCAAAACATAACTACATGAACTATAGAAGACTAGGCAAAACGGAGATGAAGGTATCTGAAATTTCCCTCGGGACATGGCAAGTCGGCGGAGGATGGGGAGGAAGCTTTGACCACCAAGCTGCCGACCGGATTATCAACGCAGCAATTGATTCGGGAATAAATTTCATAGATACCGCTGATGTGTACGATGCAGGACTCAGTGAAGCTGCCGTGGGTAAGGTCCTTAAGGCCAGAAAAGAGAAAATATTCGTAGCCACCAAATGCGGAAGACAAATTCAACCCCATGTCAATGAAGGCTACCAACCTGACGTTCTTCGGAAGTATGTCGAAAATAGTCTCAAAAACATGCATTTGGAAACCTTGGATTTGATCCAACTTCACTGCCCTCCAACTGAAGTGTATTATCGTGCGGAGATTTTCGAGTTATTCGAAAGACTTAAAGAAGAAGGAAAGATCCAACATCTTGGGGTTAGCGTAGAAAAAGTGGACGAAGCCAAAGCAGCGTTGGCCTTTGAAAATGTCTGCACGGTACAAATTATCTTTAATATGTTTCGCCTGAAACCTGCAACTGAATTCTTCTCTCTGGCAAAGGATAAGGACTGTGGCATCATTGCCCGAGTCCCTTTGGCAAGTGGATTGTTGAGCGGCAAAATCAAAGCTTCCACTACCTTCGACCCAAAAGACCACCGCACGTTTAACCGCAAGGGCGAAGCCTTTGATAAAGGGGAGACATTTTCCGGGGTGGATTTTGAACTTGGACTTAAAGCGGTCGAGGAATTGAAACAACGGCTGAATGTGTCTGATAATTTGGCTGCTATCGCACTTAGATGGATCCTGATGTTTCCTGAGGTAAGTACAGTAATTCCCGGTGCCTCGTCCATTGATCAGGTAAAAGCAAATATCGGGGCTTCGGAGCTACCTCATTTCAACCAATATCAAATGCAGGTTGTTGAGGATATATATAATGAGTATTTCAAAGAATCTATACATTCCCTTTGGTAAACAGTTGTATAGTATAATACTATTTGACTGCAAAAAGCCATGGTCCGGTTATCAATGGACCATGGCTTTTTAGCGAAAAATAACCGTAAAAATACAAAAAATACAGTTTAAAAACGGATAGGTTCACCAACCTATTCGGACATTTAAAAAAGCAAATTCCCCGAAGGATTTTTCAAAAATGTATGGCTTAACAACTAGGTTTTAAAAGTCGGCAATCCATTTAGGCGTTAGCCTTTTCACCCATTAGCAAGACCTCATTTACCTGTACCTCTGTGACATACTTTTTCTGACCATTCTTGTCTTCATAGGAACGGCTCACCAATTTTCCTTCGATACCGATTTCCGAACCCTTACGGGTGTATTTGTGGATAATTTCAGCAGTTTTGCCGAAGGCAACCAGGTTGTGCCAATAGGTTTCGTCCACCTTTTCTCCTTTGGCATTCTTGTAAGTCTCCTTAGTGGCAAGACTAAATTTGGCCATGGCTTTTCCACTGTTTATTGTTTTCAATTCCACATCGGCACCAAGCCACCCGATCAGTTGTACTTTGTTTTTCATTGCGTTCATGATGAGATAAAGTTTAGTTGAATAATTATTTGTAAGCATATCCGACGAACCGAACGATACAAATATCAGGTGGCAGTCAACTGAAAGTCGGTTAATATTCGTTTAAATCCGATTATAAACGTTTACAAACGTTTGCAAACTTATTTTTTTTCCATATATTCAGTTGAATTTTTGATATAAATGGATTAGTATGCAAACTGACATCAAAAAATGCCTGAGTTGCGACAAGGCGATACAGGGCCGGGTGGATAAAAAGTTTTGTGATGACTACTGCCGGAATACCTACAACAATCAGTTAAAAGCTATCAGCAACAACCTGATTAGGAATATCAACAATGCACTGAAAAAAAACCGCAATATCTTACTCAGCCTTCTGGCGGACAATGGGGATACGGTAAAAACCACCAGGGAAAAACTCTTAAAGATGGGTTTTCAATTTAAATTCACCACCCATACCTATACCAACAAAAAGGGGAATGTCTACGGATATTGCTATGACTACGGATACCTTGAGCTTGATAATGACTGGTTTTTGATCGTCAAAAATAGAGAACCATCCTAGCCTGCACAAACCGCAGGTTGATGGTGCCGATTAAAGGTAGTTCGACATAAGGAATAAAAGATGACTAACGAACCTTCCCGACAGGTAAATTTTATGGAACCCACTGCAACATTAAATTTTGCCGCTATTCTGTCTTATTTGGCTGCAATATCGGCCGGGTTGGATAGTTTTTTGTTTTGGAAAATCTATTTGGCTCCTGCTTTTAAATATTTTATTTAATGTTTATCCAATTATGTTTCAGCACTATGTTAGACCGAACTTTGAAATGTAGTTGAAAATGAAACTTTCAAGGTAAGGAGCGGTGAATTGTTCGGATCATTTAACTTTGTAAGTTAAACCGTCCATTATACATAGAAAGTACCTCCCTTAGGAAGTGATCTGAAAATCAACTGCTAAAAATATCCTCGATAGAATGCTTAACGGTTTGCTTGGGAAGGAATTTTTTTACCTTTTGACAAAAAGCTACCTTTCGAAGTTCCTGTTCGTCAACGGTACTACTCAGAATATAAATTTCAGTTTCCATTGATTTTTCATCCAAGTTTTCCAGAAAATCCCAACCAGTCATCTGGGGCATTATCAAATCTACGAACAAATAACTCGGTTTGATTGCGTAAATTTCTTTCAACGCCTCAGAAGCGCTGGTGAACTTAAATATCTTGAACGGTTGCTTAATATTTTTCTGGATAAACTTTTCCGTCACAAAACTACTAACAGCATCATCATCAATCAACACAATCCTCACCATCGAAATACAAATTAATAGATTTAAAAAACACTATGATCAGTGCAAAAGTAAAGAAACTTTTTAAAAACACAAGTTAATTGAAAATTTTTAAATATTTTTTTTTGTGTTTTAGATCCAATATTTTGTATTTCAAGATTTAGCAAGAAGGTGATTGACCACAAGGTAATTCTTGATGGCAAATTATTTCATATCGATGAGACGCCGTAGATAATCTCCATATCCACTTTTGCCTAGCTTTTCGGCTTGAACCAACAGTTGCTCATCATTAATGTACCCGCTTCTATAGGCGATTTCCTCTATGCATCCAATTTTCAACCCCTGTCGCTCTTCAATTACCTCAACAAATTGTCCAGCTTGGAGCAGGGATTGGTGGGTTCCAGTGTCAAGCCAAGCAGTACCCCGGTTAAGAATCCCCACATTTAACTTATTCATTTTGAGATAAACGTTGTTTATATCTGTTATTTCCAGTTCACCCCGGTGACTGGGTTTTATGTTTTTAGCAATTTCCACGACCTGATTGTCGTAAAAATACAGCCCGGGTACGGCGAAATTTGATTTAGGATGATCAGGCTTCTCCTCTATGCTGATTACTCTATTCTCCTTGTCAAATTCCACCACGCCATACCTTTCGGGGTCATTCACATGGTAGGCGAAAACAACCCCTCCATCCGGATCAGTGTGGACTTTCAGCGTAGGCTGCAAACCTGTACCGTAAAAAATATTGTCGCCTAGAATAAGGGCTACCTTCTCCTTACCAATAAATTCCTCACCAATAATAAACGCCTGTGCTAAACCTTCGGGCTTAGGCTGTACAGCATAGGAAAACTGACACCCCACCTGAGTCCCGTCTCCCAGCAACTTCTTAAAAGATTCGATATCTTCAGGAGTGGAAATAATTAGTATTTCCCGAATACCGGACATCATCAATACCGACAGGGGATAATAAATCATGGGTTTGTCATATACCGGCATCAATTGCTTACTGACAGCAATGGTAAGAGGGTATAACCTCGTGCCGGATCCTCCGGCCAAAACAATTCCTTTCATCTTATTTAAAATTTCAAAGTGGGCGGCTTTTTCACTTAAAAAGCCCATTAAAAGTCACATAAAATAATAACCAATAAATATACTGGTATAATTATAAAGAAAGAAGCTTTATATTCGTTCTTTTATTTATAAAACATATCCAACAAATACCTTCATTCCGAGCGAATGCAGCAAAACCGACTATGCGTTACCGACTTATATTACTTGCAAGTACCTTTATCTGCCTGATAACCCAGGCTAAGGCCCAAAACTTTTATAAGGAGAAAATTTCAAGAGAAAAATATGTCCAACTTGGAGTCGGCCCTTCATTCATGTATGCCGATAATGCCGGTGGCTTTAGAAGCGTGGATTTTAACATTAGACCATCAATCTCGGCGAGCATGGGCAAAAAAATAAATTCCATTTTGGACCTGAGGGCAACCTTAGGATATCAATTTTATAAAAGCCAGGACAAAGAGTATTACGGCCAAATTTTGATATCCTCGATGGGAGACAATAATTACGCAGTGGAAACCCGCTCGAATATTGTTTTTATGGATGTGGTGCCTACTGCCCATCTCTTTAAGTTTACTAACCACG
This sequence comes from Lunatimonas sp., assembly GCA_035460985.1. Lineage (GTDB taxonomy): Bacteria > Bacteroidota > Bacteroidia > Cytophagales > Cyclobacteriaceae > Lunatibacter. The sequence continues at coordinate 29,851 of DATHWC010000237.1, read as the reverse complement.
CTTTGAGAAAAAGTTTCAACATTTACGCAGGAGCTGGTTTGGGGTATCTGGTAGCTATAAACCAGGAATTGAGATACAAAAACGAACAAACATATCAGGAAAATAAAGTAAGGTCTACCTTGTATGTCCCGTTACGGGGAGGAATCAGTTACCGGTTGGGATTGTATGATGACATCTCGCTGGAAGGCTCCTTGATGCTTACATTCTCAGATAAAGTTGAAGGCACCCCTGGCTTCAATCGGTTCAATGACCACTTGGTTCAAGGGCAGATTGTCTACAGAAGATACTTGTCTTCCCTAAGGTCTGTGAATTAATAATTAGCGATAAGTTCTATGGGAACTTTATTTTAAAAATTCCCCTTATTTGATGTATATACATTAAATAGCTTGATAAATGAAACCCATACTAAATATTCAGAAATTAGGGTCGCAATGGCAGACCCAAGATCCTTTTTTGTTTTGTGCGTATCACCACGACGTTTTTCCAAAAGGTGATGGTAACCTGAGACCAAGAGCTTCCTTGGAAGGACGGTCCATTGGTCATGATTTTCAGGGAAAAGATGGCTGGAACATGTATCATGGTACCAAAATCCCCGGATTTCCTTCACATCCACATAAAGGGTTCGAAACAATAACCATTGTAGAAAAAGGATTGGTTGACCATTCCGATTCCCTCGGAGCAGCGGGAAGATTCGGTGATGGGGATGTGCAGTGGATGACCGCTGGCAAGGGGGTTATGCACTCTGAAATGTTCCCCATGCTAAAGGAGGATGAAAAAAACGAACTGCTACTTTTTCAGATTTGGCTTAATCTGCCAAAACAAAGCAAACACGTTCCTGCACATTTTAAAATGATGTGGCATGAAGATATACCCTTACACAAAAACGAGGATGAGTCCGGCAAGCTATCCCAAATTAAAATTATCAGCGGAAATTTCGCAAACATCCCCGGTCCCGAACCCGCTCCGGATTCTTGGGCGGCTGATCCGTCCCACAAAGTTCAGATTTGGCTGATACATATGGAACCCGGAGCAAAACTTACACTTCCCAAATCTTCCTCGGGGGTAAATAGAACACTCTTTTACTACAGCGGTGAAAACATCGAAGTTGAAGGAAACAGTATACCTGCCTCCCATGGAATGGACTTGTCTGCCGATGCAGACATCAACCTCGTCAACGGAACAAAACCATCCTCCCTCCTCTTCTTACAGGGAAAACCCTTGAACGAAAAGGTAGTACAACACGGACCGTTTGTAATGAACAGCAATGATGAGATTCAAGCGGCCGTAGGGGAATTCCAACGCACCCAGTTTGGCGGGTGGCCTTGGCCCGAATATGAACACACCCATCCCAAGGAGCGGGGTAGATTTGCCATCCATGCCGATGGAAGAGAAGAAGTAAAATAAAAGAAATTGATTGGAAGTAGAAAAAATTCCGGGAATCTAATTCGCTAAACCTTTGCGGCTATCAGCAATTAGATGCCCGGAATGTAACTGTGTTATTTTTTCACATATGAAGCCGAAGCCAAGTAATCATAACTTTTCCTGACACTTTCTATTGGAGTGAAATTGTATTTTTCTACCTCAACAAAATAATCCGTCATACCCTGGGCATAGGCCGCCTTGAAGATAGACTTAAAATCCATTTTCCCACTTTGACCTATTTCCTTTTCATCTTTAATATGCAGTAATGGGAATCTTCCCTTGTACGTCTTGAGGTAATCCACCGGATTGTATCCTCCCTCCTGACACCAATAGACGTCCAACTCCATACAAAACAGGTCTGGATCGGTATTCTTGAGCATGAAGTCAAACATGATTTCCCCTTCAATTTTCTCAAATTCCCGGGAATGATTGTGAAAACCGAACATTAGACCGTCAGCTCTGGTGATTTCTCCCACACTATTATAATAATCACACCAGACCTTTAATTCGTCAAGAGTGTTTGGTATGGGCATAGATGGTTTTATCAGATACGTAGCACCCGCGGTGGCGTGATCTTCGGATGCTTTTTTCCACCAGTCCATTGCTTCCGAATGGGTTTCTCTCGTGTAATTCGGTCCGCCCACATGGGCACTTCGCATTTCCATTCCCAATCCATTTACGGTATTCTTGAACTCCATGGGCGTCATGCCATAAATCGACCCGTTCTGATAATTGGCAGCCTCCAAGCTTTTATATCCGATTTCGGCTACATCTTCTAAAACTCCTTTGACATTATTCTTGATATCCTCCCGCAGAGAATATAATTGCAAACCGATTTGCTTGGTGGGCTTAGCCTCTAAAAGCCGCGTAGTTGCCAAACCCGAAAGGGTGAGTAACGATGCCTTTATTATAAATTCTCTCCTAAAATTCTTCATTATTCTATCTTTAATTGGTAACGTAGTTTCAACAATAATAGTGAATTTTTATGAATCTATCCCCAATTAGCCACTTGGTGGGTGACCTATCACATACTTTTCAGTTTCATCCTAGAAACAGAAAGTTAGGATTATAAGGCAAAAGCGTTGTTAAATTCCCTAACTTAGTACGCACATTTATAAACAGCGATAAAATTCGCAAAGTAAATCAGTTAAAACATGGAGATATTAGGCATTGACATTGGGGGATCCGGAATAAAAGGGGCTCCTGTAGACATCAATACAGGAGAATTGACAGCAGAACGCTTCCGGGTACCGACGCCAAAGCCTACCAAGCCCGAGAGTGTGACATACGCTGTTAAAACTTTGGTAGATCACTTCAACTGGAAAGGTCCCATCGGCTGCGGATTTCCTACAGTAGTAAAAAACGGAATGTCGGTCACAAAAAGTAATATCCACAGAAGTTGGGTCGGCACTCTGTTAGATAAGCTTTTTGAAGACGCGACCGGACTGCCTGTGACAGTGATCAATGACGCCGATGCAGCCGGATTGGCGGAGGTGACGTTTGGTGCAGGAAGAGGAAAAATGGGGCTGGTGATCACAATCACTATTGGAACTGGGTTGGGCACAGGCGTTTTCTTTGACGGTAAATTGATTCCAAACTTCGAATTGGGGCGGGTGTTCTATAAAAACGGGGAGCTTATAGAATATTTTGCTGCGGATTCTGCACGCAAAAAAGAAAATCTAAGTTACAAAGTGTGGGGAAAACGATTCAACAAGTTCCTCAAACATACAAATAGAATCATGTCTCCTGACCTATTTATCATTGGAGGCGGTGCCAGTAAAAAGCTTGACCTCTTCGAAAATGAAATCACTGTTGACGTGCCCTTAATAGTGGCAGAAAACAAAAACAACGCAGGTATTATCGGAGCGGCCATGGCTGCCAACATCTGGCCAAAATAAAAAATAGAAAATGAAGATCCTTTGGATACACCTATGGCTCATTTCAATGGTTTCTTCTTCCCTGATGGCGCAGGAAAGTCGGATGATTATGACGGTAATGGGACCTATTTTGCCCGAACACATGGGCTCGACTCTAATTCATGAACACCTCTTGGTGGATTTTATTGGGGCAGATCAATACGATCCAACGTCTTGGGATCACGCCGATGTAGCTGATGTCGTCTTGCCGTTTCTGGAACAGGTAAAAGCCCTGGGAACAAAAACACTGATTGAATGTACCCCCGCCTACCTTGGTAGGGATATTCCTATGTTGGTGGCACTTTCACAAAGGAGCGGATTGAATTTGATAACCAATACAGGCTACTACGGTGCCGTGGACAACAAATTCTTGCCGGATCATGCCTTTACCGAAACTGCGGAAGAACTTGCATCCAGGTGGATTGCTGAATGGGAACAGGGAATAGAAGGCACCGGCATAAGGCCTGGATTTATAAAAATAGGGGTGAACTCCGGGGATTTATCCCCACTACACCAAAAATTAGTAATGGCGGCAGCTCTCACCCACGTAGCCACAGGTCTAACCATTGCATCCCATACCGGTCCATCACTAGCTGCGTTTCAGCAACTTGAACTGCTGGAAAAAGCAGGAGTAGCCTCAAACGCATTTATTTGGGTACATGCCCAAGCTGAAAAAGACAAAAGTAAGCATGTAGCTGCCGCAGAAAAAGGGGCTTGGATAAGTTTGGATGGGATTGGAGAGCAAAACCTGGAGGAATATCTCGAATTCCTACTGCACCTCAAATCCAAAAAGCTCCTTCACCGGGTATTGATTTCACATGATGCAGGCTGGTATAGTCCCCGAGAAGAAAAAGGTGGGGAATTTAGGCCTTTTTCCACCATCTGGGAAAAATTCATGCCCTTATTACTATCCAAAGGTTTCACTCAAGAGGAATGTCACCAGCTGTTGGAGAAAAATCCCGCCAGGGCCTTTTCTGTTCAAAAGAGACTCCTACAATAATCCAAAAATATTTTTTTTAGATTATTCCAATAACGATAACAATCAAGGTCTTGAATGATTTTTGTCATACTAATAGCCATTAAAGTTTTGTTCCTTTGATAAAATAAAAATTGGATATTTATCAAAACCTTACCTGGTGGAATGAGATCTTATTCCTTCCTCATAGGCATAGTTGTGAGTCTATCCTATCAAACTCAAAACCCCCATAGCTATGAAACGTATCGTCGTTCCCGTGGATTTTTCTCCCTATTCAGAGGTAGCCTTTCTCAGTGCTGCAAAGTTGGCTGCCAAAGGAGATGCCACTATTACCTGTATCAATGTGGTCAGCACAGGATTAGATTGGAAAAATCTGCCAGAAAAAGAAAAAAACAAGCATGAACTCATTTTGGATACTGAAGCGGAATCGAAAGATAAGTTAAAGGCCTTTATCAGTACCCATAAATTGTCTCATAATCCGATAGAAGGAGTAGTGAAGATCGGTGTGCCTTCCCAATGTATTTTGGAGGTGGCGAAAGAACAGTCTGCGGATCTCATCGTCATTGGCGCTTATGGCTTGGGATACGAGGAAGGCAAATTTATAGGATCTACCATGCAACAGGTAATTCGCCATGCAGATTGCCCGGTTCTTGCGGTGAAAAAGTTGATTGACGGAAGGGCCATCAAAAAAATCGTTTTTGCCTCCCTATTCAATGAAGCCAGTAAACCTGCCTTTGTCCGCATGAAGCCGTTGATCAAGATGGTCGGGGCATCTGTTCATTTTCTATACGTTAATACCCCCTCCAAATTCGTTGACAGTACAAAAGCGGAATCATCCATGAAAGCTTATGCGACGGGACAAGAAGATTTGGTGATTCACAAACATGTATTCAGTCATGATGAAGCCGAAAAAGGAATCATTGCGTTTGCGGAAAGTCAAAAGTCGGGATTAATCGCAATTGCGTCCAATGTAAGATCTTCCCACTCCAGCTATCAGATCGGAGCCACTGAAACAGTTTTGTTTAAAACAGACATCCCTGTTCTCAGCGTAAAATTCGAATGATTAAAATAAGGCCCCTGCCGCAATTAACTGGTTGGGGTCTTTTTATCTGCCGCGCTTGCAGATTCCATTTTTAAGTAGGCAACCGCCTCCCCCAGATGTTTCAGGCCAGCAACCACCTGCTTGATGACATTGGTAAGGGTGGAAATAGGTACATCCGTCTTTTGGAATTTTAAATTCTGGTAGAGGGAAAGGATCATTTCCTCATAGTTTCCCGCGAATGACCTTGGTCGATCAACTAACCCGACTAGGTTAGGTTCACTGCTGATCGTATTCTCCAGAAAAAAAAGAAATTCAACTGCTTGACTTCTTAATTGGTCCAACATGTTCAAAACAAGCAATTCTTCCGATTCTTTCATCTCCTTGATATTATGAATGATATCTTTGAAATCCTTTGCCCCGTATATCATTTCACGGAGTGAATGCATCAGGTACGTTAATTTTTCCGCGTCTTCCGGTGTAAGGTTTTTCTCTTGGAGGAATATCCCAAATGACGTCAGTTCGTCCTCAAGCATCTTTAATTTGGCATAATCAGCCAGCAAATCTTGTGGTTGATACATTAATTTTTTCCACACAGACAAATTTTTATCGTCTGCCGAAGAAGTCACAAATAATTTATTGATAAAATCCACCGTCTTTTTAAAGACCAGTATCAGTTCTTTCTCAAGGGCCAAAACAGCAACGGAGGGAATCTCCGTTCCCACCTTTTTCACATAGACCGATTCACCTACGGGCTCGTCCCTTCCGTATCTTGTTCGCAACCATTTTTCCAGTATGTTTAAAAATGGATAAAACAGCACGATGCCAACCGCATTCAAAAGAGTATTTAAAAGCACGAGATCCAAAAGTGGATCCTCCATCTTAAAATATGTCTTTACCAGTAAAATAAACTGAGTAGAAAACAGGAAAACGACAACACCCGTAACAATCTTAAACCCGAAATTGAATAAGGCAAGGCGCTTTTTGTCCGCACTCCCTCCAATAGCACTCAGTGTCAAGGTGAAGGTAGTCCCGATGTTTGCTCCGATCAACATTGCAAATGCAAGTTCCAAAGTGATTACCTGGGCATTTAGGGCACTAAGTACGATTACAATCATCGCAGAGCTTGATTGTATCAAAGCTGTTATTACCAACCCTATGAGTAAGAAAAATAACGTTCCAAACGCCCTAAACTCGGAAAAATCAAGTTGTTCCGCTACGGCTTCGATGGAGGTTTTCATAAAATCCAAACCTAAAAAAATCAATCCAAAACCCACCAAGAACCCTCCAATACTCCTCAGAAAGGGTCGGCTGTTGACAAATATATAGGTCAAGGTTCCAATAGCCAAAAAAGGAAATGAAAAATCAGCCACGCTAAACTTAAATCCCAATGTAGCTACTATCCAAGCAGTAACTGTTGTTCCCAAATTGGCACCCAGCACGACACCCAATGAGCTTCCCAGGCTAATCATGCCCCCACCAAGAAATGCCAATACCATAAGCGTCACCAAAGTGCTGCTCTGCAGAATGGCCGTACTCACTGTGCCAATCAAAATTCCTTTCCAGGGTTTATTGGTAGACCCCTGCAACAAATTTTTGAAAGATTTTCCCGCCATTTCGCGCAATGCATGTTCCAACTGATGCATGCCCCAAAGGAATACTCCAATGCCGGCTAAAAATCTCCAAAAATCAAACGTTTCCCCCATTCCTTTTCAATATGGTTACCTTCAGCGAGTTTCCCTTGTAAAGAAAACAGCAGAAGCTTATCCTTTGCGGGAAAATGTAATATTTGGTCATTTTCATTTAGTATTCAAATTTAGGAATAAAAATTGCAGAATAACTAAAGAATATTGCCATTCTAATTTATACGGCAAGGACATTTAAGATTGGATTTGGCGAAAAGTCCCGTTCAAAAAACTTAAAAATCAAGTTGTTTTCAGTATTCTCCTCAAAATTATAATGGTACGCAAAAAAATAAAGGAAATAGATGATCATGTTTCCAACTCCAGTCTGTTCAAGAAAATAGACCTCGCAGCAAGAAACTGGATGAAGGAAAATGGTTTTACCATGTTAAGGTTTAGCATTGGGTTTATTTTCCTTTGGTTTGGGATTCTGAAATTCTTCCCCGGAACAAGTCCTGCCGAAGAAATGGTCACAGGTACGATCAGCCAAGTCACTTTTGGGATTTTTTCAGGCTCCCAAATCAACATTGGCCTTGCCATCTGGGAAACCCTTATAGGTATTGGTCTCATTTTGGGAACATTTATGCGTTTTACCCTTCTTCTGCTCTTTCTACAACTTCCCGGAACATTTCTTCCTGTTTTCTTTTTTCCCGAGCAGGTATTTGAATTGATTCCAATCATTCCTACACTAAAAGGCCAGTATATTTTTAAAAACATCGTGCTCATAGCAGCTGCGATAATATTGGGGGGTCAAGTAGGGAATAGACCTTCTGATGGCTTGGAACCAGAAAGGGAAACGGAGCCGCAGCGCAGATGACACATATATTTTTCCCAATTCTATCGGAGCATTAGTAAGCAAAATCAGGTAAACTTCCCTACCTTGTAGTTGATTAATCAACCTTAAATCCTATACCATGACCCAAAGAAGAAAGTTTTTTAAAAACACCCTGCAGGCTGGAGTTGCTCTGGCCGTTCTACCAGGACTTTCCCATGCTGCAAATATTTCGCCCAAGCACTCCAAAAAGGCTCCTTATACCATTTCGTTGGCAGAGTGGTCCCTTAGGGAGTGGCTGAATTCCGGAAAAATAACCAACTTGGATTTCCCGGAAACCACTAAAAAGGTTTTTGATATTCATGCCGTGGAATATGTAAGCAGCTTTTTTAAGGGAAAAGAAACTGACAACACCTATCTCAGTGAGCTCAAAAAAAGGAGCGACGGAGCAGGTGTAACCAATGTACTAATTATGGTGGATATGTGGGGACCTGACGGCGCCATCGCGAGTCGAGAAGAAGCTACCCGTAAAACGGCTGCAGCAAATCACCATAAATGGGTGGATGCAGCCAAATTTTTGGGGTGCCATGCCATTCGTGTAAATGCCTCAGGATATGAAGATGCTTCCTACAAGGACGCACAAAACTATTTTGCCGACGGACTGGCTAAACTGGTGGAATACGGTGCAAGTAATGAAATCAGTATCGTAGTGGAAAATCACGGTGGGTATTCGTCCAATGGCAGGTGGCTTGCAGATGTGATGAAGGCAGTGGACAGCGAATACTGCGGCACTTTACCCGACTTCGGAAACTTCAGAACCAACTTGGAACAGGGTATATTTTATGATCCTTATATAGGCGTAGCGGAATTGATGCCCTATGCCAAGGGTGTAAGTGCCAAATCAATGGGATTTGACAAACAGGGTAAAGATACCACCATTGATTTTCATAAAATGATGCAGATCGTTTCCGCTTTTGATTTTGAAGGTTACGTCGGTATTGAATGGGGTGGTGGATATGGAATGAAAATGAATCCGGAGGAAGCTGTGAAGGCTACCAAGAAATTACTTTTGGCATCCATGTAAACCAAGTGCATATCTCATTTCATCAAGAAAAATCCCTGAGAGGCACCCAATGTGTAAACGATAGTGCAACCGATTGCCAAATCCTCGCTTTATTTTTAAAGAATATGGTTAACTTTATGAGACAATTGAACACATTAAGAAACGAACACTAAATAAAACCCAACAAACAATGAGGAAATTACCTTTAATGCTAGTGAGCCTACTGATGCTTTGGATAGGTAGCTGTGGTGGCCCTGCAGCCGTTGAAACCAAGGAAGGCTGGACCAACCTTTTTGACGGAGAAACCCTTAATGGATGGAAGCAACTGGACGGAGAAGCGCAGTTTACCATCGAAGACGGGGCAATTGTAGGTACGGCAGTAGCCAATACACCGAATTCCTTTTTGGTTACCGAAAAGGAATTCAAAGACTTCATTTTGGAACTGGAGATCAAAGTAGAACATGAATCCAGCAACTCAGGAGTTATGGTAAGAGGGCAGCACGATCCGGCGGCAAGAGACGGCAAGGGTAGGGTCTTTGGCTACCAAGTAGAGACTGATCCCAAAGAAAGAGCCTGGTCAGGAGGGATCTATGACGAAGCCAGGAGAGGATGGCTATATCCCCTGACTCTGAACCCAGATGCAAGAAGTGCATTTAAACTTGGTGAATATAATACGTATAAGATTGAGTTTATTGGAAATGAGTTGAAAACATGGATCAATGGGCAGGAAGTAGCCTATTTGGTAGATGATATGGATGCTACGGGATTTATCGGGCTTCAGGTTCATAGCATTCGAGATTCAACCGATGCGGGAAGAAGAACACTTTTCAGGAATATCCGCATCAAAACTGAAGACCTAGAGTCTACCCCCATGGAATCTGACATTTATGTGGTTAGTACATTACCTAACACCTTAACGGCACATGAAAAAGACAGGGGATGGAAATTGCTGTTCGATGGCAAGAGTAATTCCGGATGGAGAGGTACGAAGCAGGAAGCCTTTCCTACAGCCGGATGGAGTATTCGGGATGGGATGATGGTTATTGAAGCTGCCCAAGAGGGATCTCCGAGACCAGGGGATATAATTACCCAAGAGAGGTTTAGTGCATTTGACCTGTCGTTTGATTTCCGGCTTACCGAAGGCGCCAATAGCGGAGTCAAATACTTTGTTACACTTTCGGATGGGAATGTAGGCTCTGCCCTTGGGCTTGAATACCAAGTGCTGGATGACGAAAGACACCCCGATGCAAAACAAGGAATAGACGGCAACCGCACGTTGGCTTCGCTATATGATTTGATTACCGCTCCCAAGGAACCCCGTTTTGTTCAGCCTATTGGGGAATGGAACAAGGGTAGGGTAATCGCGTACCCAAATAATAAAGTGGAACATTACCTCAACGGAGTTAAGGTATTGGAATACGAACGTGGGTCAGAATCATATCGTAATCTTGTGGCCGGAAGCAAATATAAAAACATTAAAAATTTTGGAGAGGCTGACGAAGGGTATATACTACTTCAGGACCATTCCGACGAAGTTCATTACAGAAATATAAAGATTAGAGAATTGTAGGCAGAAAATAGATTTATTAAAAAGCACCGCATATGTTTTAGGCGGTGCCTTTTTTGTTTTAGTCGGTAACCTAAGGTTATAAAAAAATTTTATGCGACAAAATCACCAAATGCTAATTTAAATTTTGATAAATGTATATTTTACATTTAAAAAAAATATTTTAATAAAAATTAAAAGAATATTATTTCGTTTTGGAGATGTAAATGTGTACTAAACCTATTGACTATTTCTTTAATATTATTTTTTACATCTGAAATTTAATTTACTTTAGCAGTAATAAAACTTATCTATTAACTATAAATCCAATTTAATGATGAAACGATTTTACCAAAAATCAGGAATAATTATGTTCCTGTTATTGCTATCATCCGGAGTCTTGTTTGCACAGAATGTGCAGGTGAGAGGCCAGATAGTAGATGAAAACGACCAGGCAATTCCAGGTGCCTCGGTCTTAGTAAAAGGCACTGCCACCGGGGTAGCCGCCGATTTGGACGGAAATTATTCCATCTCCGCTCCCAGTACTGCCACGCTTGTTTTTTCTTTTATCGGATACACGCAGAAAGAAGTGGCCATCGGCAATCAATCACAGATCAATGTCAAACTAACTCCAGACATGTCTGACTTGGAAGAAGTGGTTGTCGTGGGTTACGGTACTGTAAGGAAAAGTCAACTTACGGGAGCAATTTCTTCCGTGGGAAATCGAGAAATCGTGGAACAACCCATTATGGATGCGCGACAAGCACTGCAAGGCAGGGCTTCGGGAGTAGATGTAACACAGGCAGGAAGTAAGCCTGGCGCAGAGCCTCAAGTTCGAATTAGAGGCCGCCGATCCTTCAATGCTGGTAATGATCCATTGTATGTTGTTGACAATATACCTATTGTCGGCGGAATTGCAGACATAAATTCCCAAGATATTGAGTCTATGGAAGTTTTGAAGGATGCTTCTGCAACCGCAATTTACGGATCAAGAGGAGCTAATGGCGTCGTGATTATAACCACCAAAAGAGGAAAGGTAGGAAAAACTTCTGTGTCTGTAAACTCCTATTATGGAGTAAACAATAGTCTTGGAAGGATCGAAAATTTTAATGGAGAGGAATTTGCGGATTACAAAAGAGAATCCCGTAGAGCTATAGGTCAATATCCTGAGGGGCCGGCAACTCCGGAGGCGGATGCCGCATTATTTGAGCCTGTCGAGTTAGAAGCGATTGCACAAGGTAGAAGTTTTGATTATATCGATGCTCTAACAAGAACCGGGTCTATTCAAAGCCACCAAATAGGTGTTTCCGGCGGAAGTGACAAAACTACATTTTATATTTCTGGAAATATTTTCAATGACGTGGGAGTTGTCAAACTTCAGGATTTTTCAAGGTATTCTTTCAGAGTTAATCTAGATCACAGAATTACGGACAAATTTAAAATTGGGACGTCTACATTCTTCACCTACAGTGAGCGGAACGGCGAATTTTTTAATCCCCTTGGTGGGGCACTCCAGGAAAATCCGTTGGGAAAAACCTTTAATGATGATGGCAGTCTTAATTTTTTTCCTACACAAGACGGTCTGCGTACAAACCCGTTAGCGGAGATTGTACCAGGTGCTCATGAAGATATCACAAAAAGATATCGGGTGTTTAATTCTATTTATGCAAATTGGGATATTGCTCCGGGACTTACCTACAGACTTAATTTCGGACCTGATATGGGCATCCGAAGAAGCGGGAGATTTATCGGAAGGCAAACCAACAATCGTCGTGGAGGTGACCCAACAGCGAGTGTTGATGAAGAATTCCAATTAAATTATACATTAGAAAACATCATAAATTATTCGAAGACTTTTAACGAAAAACACACCTTTCAATTCACCGGTCTCCAGTCGCTTCAACGGGACAACCGGGAATTTACGACGGTCAACGTTTTGGGAGTCCCTGCGGAAAGCCAACAATTCCACCGATTGGGAGACGCCAGCCAGATCACCGGTGCCAATACCAACCTGATTCAGTGGACACTATTCTCCTATATGGGTCGATTGAACTATGATTATCAAGGCAAATACCTGTTGACAGCCACTATGCGGGCTGATGGTTCCTCCCGATTTGGTGCGAACAACCGTTTTGGATATTTTCCTTCCGTAGCGTTCGGATGGAATATCGGCGATGAGACCTTTTTGCAGGGCAGTACGTTTATCGATCAGCTTAAGCTAAGAACCAGCTACGGATCCATTGGTAATCAAGGTATTGACCCATACCAAACCCAGCCACTTTTGGCCAGGACTGCTTACGAGTTTGGAAATACAGCAGCCTTTGGATACCGTCCCAACACCATCGGGAACCCGGATTTGAGGTGGGAAAGCTCCACTACGGCTAATGCAGGCTTGGACTTTTCCTTGGCTCAGGGGAGAATTTCTGGTAGCTTGGAATATTATGTAACCACAACCTCTGATCTACTAGCTCCCCAACCACTTCCCAACTCTACTGGATTTGGAGGGTTTCTTACCAATGTCGGCAAAACGCAGAACAGAGGAGTGGAACTTACGCTTTCGACGATAAATGTTGACAGGGGTGGTTTCAGATGGTCAACAGACTTCATCCTAAACCGTAATAGGGAGGAGATTTTGGAATTGGCCAGCGGGGATGACATAGGTGCAGGCAGATTTATTGGCCAACCCATTACTGTGTTTTTTGATTGGAACAAAATTGGCATCTGGCAATTAGACGAAGCAGACGTGGCACTTTCTTTCGGAGACCGGCCAGGTGAAATCAAAATCGAAGACACCAACAATGACGGTAGAATCAATGCCGAAGACAGACAAATCTTGGGATCTCCAGTCCCTGATTTTTCAGGCGGTATTACCAACCGTTTTTCCTACAAAGGGGTGGACTTTTCCTTCTTCCTATTTGGAAGGTTTGGTTCTATGATCCGAAGTGCATTCCATACCGGAGGCTTCAATGCGCTGGCAGGAAGGTATAACAATTTGAATGTGAATTACTGGACTCCTGATAATCCCACCAATGATTATCCAAGACCAAACCAAAATCAGGAATTCCCGAAATACTCCTCCTCCCTGCAGTATTTTGACGGAACGTTCTTAAAGGTCAGAAACATCAATATTGGATATTCCGTACCGCAACCTCTTGCGGCAAAACTGAAAATGGAAAGCTTGCGCATTTATTCAAGCATACAGCAGCCGTTTATCTTTTCTGAATACAGAAGTCGGCACGCAGGTATTGACCCTGAAACATTCATCGATGGAGAACAAGGTGTAGAAGGCGGGGTAATTAACTCCAACATTGCGCCAGCGGTAACCCAAATTACATTCGGCATTAACGCCAGGTTCTGATGAAAACAATAAAACAAGTAATGAAAATGAAAACAACACTGAAAAATAGCATATATAGCTTTTGCAAAACTAGTGCAATGACTATGGCAATTCTGGCCACTGTGAGTTGCGAGGGTTTACTGGAAGAGCAAGTCATATCCAACGTAGGAAATGACTACCTAAATACGCCAAGCGGGCTAAATGACGGAGTAAATGCCGCTTATAGTTCATTTAAGGCATGGTATGGTACAGAGAGAGGAAATAATTTCACCATCTTCGGTACAGATACCTACACAAATGGTGCGGATGGAGCATTTAAATTTATGAATTTCTATACCTCTGACTTTGATACCCAAAACTCCCATGTGCGGGAGCTTTGGGACCAGTTTTATCAGGGAATCAACACTTGCAACGCAGTGATTGATCGGGCCCCGTTAGTACCGGGATTAGCCGAAAACGTTAGAAATCAGCGGGTCGCTGAGGTGAAGTTCATCCGGGCTCATCATTATTTTATTCTTACCCAGTTGTTCGGTGGCATAGATCTTCAGTTGACAGAATCGGTAATCCCTACCAACAATGTATCCCGTTCCTCCGTAGCAGAGATGTATGCTGCTATTATAAAAGACTTGGAAGAGGCTATACCTAATTTGGAAGCCGCGGCCAGATCCACTAACTATGGCCGGGCTACCCGTCCTGCGGCAGAGCACTTATTGGGTAAGGTTTATTTAACCAAAGCTACCTCTGAGGCGGGTGCCAGTGACGATTATGCCAAGGCAGAGCCATTGCTACAGCGGGTGGTCAGCGAATATGGGATCACATTATTGGATAATTTTGCGGATGTACATGCCTTTGGTAATGAAGTCAATGACGAAGTGGTTTTTGCAGTACAATACGGCAGAAATCCGATCACAAACAGTACCGGTAACAATTCGCATGTATTCTTCCTTATGGAGTATGACGTACAGCCAGGCATGCGGCGTGACACGCAAAACGGACGTCCTTTCAAGCGTTACAGACCCACCGACTACACTTACAATGTGATCTTTGCAGACAGAGTAAACGACAGCCGCTATTTAGGCACCTTCTTGGACCTTTATTACTCAAACAATCCGGGAACCTACAACACCAATTTTGACCAGACCAAACCCCAGGTATCCTTTGCTTTGGGAGATACTGCTATCTATATTCCAGGCTATGAAATGTCAGCAGCCGAAAGGGCGACAAAACCTTATCAAGTGTTGGTGCCAAGTGCTTACAACGAGCGCCTATTCCCCAGCTTGAGAAAGCACATGGATCCGGGAAGAGCAGATTTGACCCAATTTGAAGGCGGTAGGGATTACATCGCTTTCAGGTTAGCAGAGACTTACCTGCTCTTGGCAGAAGCGCAGGTTCGCTTAGGCAAAATTGCTGAGGCAACTGAAAATGTCAATATCGTCCGTCGTAGAGCGGCTTTCCCTGGGCATGAATCAGCCATGGAAATCAATACGACCCAAATGGATATGGAGATGATCATGGAAGAGCGTGCTAGGGAATTGCTTGGCGAGCAGCAGCGATGGCTGGATTTGAAACGTTGGGGAGTATTGCTAGAACGAGTAAATCAACATAATCCCCAAGCTACCAACCTGCAGGAATTCCATTTGTTGAGACCCATTCCCCAAAACCAAATTGACCGGGCAGAAGGTAATGAAGCAGGGTTCCCACAAAACCCAGGGTGGTAATTCTTAAACCTCACACAAATTTAGCAAAAAGGCTTTTCCTGATGGAAAAGCCTTTTTTATGTCTGACTGCATTTGGCCAGTTCACTATCCGGGTCCTATTCCTGCGGTTTTTAACGCACTTCTAACTTGTCCCAAAAAAAAGTTTACCTTTTGGGAGGGATCCCCGGGGCCTAAGGTCTCAATGGGGAGATAACCCTGATAATTACTGGACACAAGAATCTTCATCAATTTCGCTAAATCCACCGGCTTTTGTTCGCCAAAATGATTGACCTGTTCCTTTATTTGCCAATTGACAGCATGTTGAATATTCTTTGCAATTCCTTCGTACGGTTCCTCCTGTGGATAACTGCCAATATCCAGTACTAATCCAAACCAAGGAGATGCCACCTGCTCCATTACCTGATTCACTTCATCGGCTGTTTGGATAAAATCATCGTGATTTTGTAACGCTACGATGACGCCATGGTTGGCACCAAAGTCCGCACACTCTCTGAAATCAGCTACCATCCAATCCCAGACTTGTTCCCGATCGGCAGGAGCGACTTTTTGTGTTCCCGAAAAAACCCGCAGAACGGGCGCACCCATTTTAGATGCGGCAACGACCCAATCTTTTACCAGCTGAACTTCTGCCTTTCTGCGGTCATAAGGCAGGTGGGTAAAATCATTTCTTACCCCGGTACCACTAATATGGAGCCCGCATCGGTGCGCATCTCTTTTTACTTCATAGAGATACCTGTCTTCGGGCACCTTGGGATAACCAGATAGGTAGTATGCCGTTAGGTCCACTGCTTGAAAACCCGCAGATGCGCAAAAATCGAACAACTGATGCAGGGAAAGCTCCTGTTTCATCAGCGGCGCGTTGAAGGAGTAGGCATTTAAGCTTAGCTTGAGGTTTGGTGTTGAGTTAGGAAAGACAGGAGTCGCTGAGTTGGCAAATCCAACAGGTGCCAAAAGCGGCCCTAAAGTAAGTGGTAGCACTTGTTTTATCCACCTTCTTCGGGTCAGATAATTTGTAGGATTAATTTTCATGGGTTTATGTAATTGGAAATGGAGGAAGTATCAGGCGGTTTGAATCGCTTTTTTTTAAATGTACTGGATCAAATAAACTAAAAAAAGCCGATGATTTTAGTTCTTCTACCCGAATTTGCAATTTTTAATATAAATTAATTTATTTTGTGCAATCGATTGCCTAAATTTAAAGTTCACACAAACCTATTAAATTCACGTTTACTAGTACTGATAAAACAAATTCCATGGAAAATATATTAAAACCAAAAACTACAACATTTTTGACGGAAGATTTTTTACTGCAAAGTGATTTTGCCAAGACGCTCTATCACAACCATGCCAAGAAAATGCCAATCATTGACTACCACTGCCACCTTTCACCGCATGATATTGCTATCAATCGCCAATTTAAGAACTTTTCAGAAATTTGGCTGGCTGGCGATCACTACAAATGGCGGGCTATGCGTACGTTGGGGGTAAATGAAAAATACATCACTGGAGATGCTTCTGACAAAGAAAAGTTTCAAAAATGGGCCGAATCGGTTCCCCATACCCTGCGAAATCCACTCTATCACTGGACTCACCTGGAACTTCGCGCCTACTTTGGGATTGACAAATTACTTACGGCCGAAACAGGACCCGAGATATATGACCAAGTTAATTACCTGCTTAACGAAGAAGACTATCGGACACGGGGGCTTTTGGACAAAATGAACGTGGAGGTTGTCTGTACTACAGATGATCCTACAGATAGCTTGGAATATCATCAAGCGGCAAAAAAGGAAGGTATTGCGTTGAAACTTTTACCCGCTTTTCGGCCGGACAAAGCCTATGGGGTAGAAAACCCAGCGGCCTATAAAGAATATCTGCAAAAACTAGGAAACGTAAGTGGCATTCTGCCAACGTCATACGAAAACCTCCTAGCCGCTCTCGAAAACAGGGTGGATTACTTTCATGAAAACGGAGGCCGGTTGTCCGACCATGGTTTGGAACAACTCTATTTCTTTGAAAACGGAAAATACAATATACAGGAACTCTTTCAATCAGTACTTGACGGAAAGGAGCTGTCAATTGAAGAGGTAGCCTATTTTAAATTTGTAACCCTTACGGCACTCAGTAAAATGTACCATGCAAAGGGCTGGACCCAACAGTACCACTTAGGTGCGCTTCGGAATACCAACGAACGGATGCTTCGAGTACTTGGGCCCGATACAGGTTTTGATTCGATAGGTGATTTTACCCAAGCCATAGCCCTTTCCAAATTCCTCAACAATCTGGACAGCAGCGATCAACTAGCCAAAACAATCCTATACAACCTCAACCCAGCCGACAATGAAGTCATGGCGACCATGGTGGGCAACTACAATGACGGATCCGTGAAGGGCAAGGTACAATTTGGCTCCGGATGGTGGTACTTGGACCAAAAAGACGGGATGGAAAAACAGATCAATACCCTTTCCAATATGGGTGTCCTGAGTTGCTTTGTAGGTATGCTGACCGACTCGCGCAGCTTTCTGTCCTTTCCCCGCCATGAATATTTCCGCCGAATCCTCTGCAACCTGATCGGCAACGACGTAGTAAGCGGCCAACTTCCGGCCGACGAGGCGTGGTTGGGTCAGTTGGTGGAGAATATATGCTACAATAACGCCCGGGAATATTTCGGGTTTTATGAGGTGTAGAAAGATTGACCGCAACGCATTTAAATGATGCTATAGGATTGCGTCACTAAAATAGTGTATCAATTAAAGGGTGTAGCAAATGCAGGGCGTAGCAAATGCTACACCCTTGCTCGTCATAGTTTATAGCTGCGATGGACAGATAAAAGGAATTTGCAAATCCGATTCGGAGCCAAATTCTCTGTACAAATAAGATAAAAAAATTAACCCTATAAGAGATACATATGTGTTTCTTGACGGCATCACAAACATCAAAAGTCCGCCTACCATGGCAATGATAGTATCATTTAACAGGTTAGATTGGAAGAGCGTATTCAGGGGTTCTCTTAAAATCCAACAAAAAGCAGTGAAGATTACAATCAGGCTAACCCGAACCTCAGCTTTTTAAATTGGCCCAAGTTCAGCCAATCGCTGCCGGATCACCTGGTCCGAACCTGCAATATGGGCGAGCCGATTGGGGTAAAACCCTTTTACCAGCAGCAAATACATTTCTAAAAGGTTAATGGGTTGGATTTTCAATAGTTAGCGGACCGATAGTCATTATTAACAAAAAAATACCTACCTTTGTACCACTTTATGAAAAGTCGGCAGGTTGTAAGCCGAAACCTATCTTTTCCCCGCTGCTACAGACCATACAACATCTTGGCTGGCCGAATGATCCAATCATCCTTTATGGAATTCAAACAATTAGAAATTATAGCGCCTATTCTGAAAGCGCTAGCCGAAGAAGGGTATACTACCCCCACTCCCATTCAAAAAGAATCCATCCCTCTAGTCCTCCAAAAAAGAGACCTGTTGGGATGTGCACAAACCGGCACCGGAAAAACTGCCGCGTTCGCCATTCCCATCCTGCAACTACTAGTTGAAAACAAGCAACGACAGTCAGGTATCAAATGCCTTATTCTTACACCTACCCGGGAACTTGCCATACAAATTGACGAAAGTATCTCAGCCTATGGCAGGCACCTGCCTATTACACATACTGTTATCTTCGGGGGTGTATCTCAGCTTAAACAAACCAATGCACTCAAACGGGGAGTGGATATTCTGGTAGCAACTCCGGGCAGGTTATTGGATTTGATAAACCAGGGATTTATTAACCTTAAAAAAATAGAAATCTTCGTATTGGATGAAGCTGATCGGATGCTGGATATGGGATTTATACATGATGTGAAAAAACTCATCGCACTAATTCCAAGCAAACGGCAGACCTTGTTCTTCTCAGCCACCATGCCGGCCGAGATTCAGAAACTGGCAGATTCCCTGCTGACCAATCCAGCACAAGTTGCAGTCACGCCACCTTCCTCTACAGTTGACAAAATTGACCAAAAACTCTATTATACCAACAAAGGGGACAAACCTCAACTACTACTACACCTTTTAAGCAAACAAAATATCGATCAGGCATTGGTATTTACACGCACAAAACACGGAGCGGACAAGGTAGTAAAGTACCTGGCAAAAAATCAAGTAGATGCCGCCGCCATCCACGGAAACAAAAGTCAAAATGCCCGGCAAAATGCCCTAAATGACTTTAAAAACAACCGTTTACAGGTGCTAGTGGCAACTGACATTGCTGCTCGGGGAATAGATATAGACGAGCTGGCCCATGTATTCAATTTTGACCTACCCAATATTCCGGAGACCTACGTCCACCGAATCGGACGGACAGGTCGGGCTGGGCTTTCGGGAAAAGCCGTTTCGTTCTGTGACGGCGAGCAGCGGAAAGAATTGAAAGACATAGAAAAATTGATAGGTAGACGCATCCCAACAGAAGACAGCCACCCCTATCCATTTGACGGTGTGATCCAGCATGAAAAGGAAAAATCCAAACCCCAGGGCCGCCCTCAACAGCGCCACAGCCGAAGAAGGTAAAAGAGAAATAAGTGTTATTAAAAATAGTATCCCTGTCGATTTTTGCGGGGGTACTATTTTTTTTTGCAAGATCAAATTGACGGTAAAGGACTTATAACCCGAAGTTGGAAAGTGGTAACAATCCCTTATAAGTTGCCTCTGAGGCCATGGACATCGGTGCTCCCTTCTGATTTTCCTTATCAGAGTGAAAAATTAACCTGCTAATAACCACCGATAAAAATGATATTTTGGACGCGGATAGCGACATCTTTGGATCTGGTTGTGTTATAAACATTGCCTACAATTATTAGATCCTGACTACGCTCCAATTCCTAATGTATCTCGATTTATATAACCAGTTCTTAAATCAATTTCAGTATTTCGGCAGTAGTCCATATTTCCACTATTTATCCGCCTTCAGGACATATATCTACCTTATTTCAGCCAAAGGCTATATTTCCACAATATTTCCCTTCAAAAAAATCATTTAAAACTCCGAATAAATAAGGAATTATACTGCCTCAGCTGATCTGCCAACCGGGGAATTCCCAGCCTGTATTGACGGGCCACAGTTGCCTCATTATTATAGGTGTACTCCCAACGAAACTCCTCTGTCGTCCGCAACTCTACTTTTTTGCCCCGAAGAATCTTCCCCGGAAACAAAGGGAATGCGACCTGAAAGCCCGCAGTAAACCCCGCTTGTGTCAGGGCAGAATGGAATCCCACTTCCACGGCAGCAAACTGCTTTATTAAATCTCCCCTAACCCCCCGGTCCCGAAACAAAAACTGTCCCCCACTAAGGCGAATGGAGAGATTCTCAAAAGGCAATCGGTACTCCATATCCATCACCAGGGAAATGTCTTCTGGAGATTCAGTATAGATCGAGCCGGGAGGTAAAAAGTAATAGCCCGTGTACCCTGACTCCAGGCCAATGCTCCAAGGCTTGTCCAGTTTTGAATAGCGGTATTGCAAGTCTATCCCATACCGGTCATAGTGAAAGAGTCCTCCGGTGAGTGAGAGAAAATGTGAAGGTAGAAGCTCCACAAAGTAATGTAGGTGAGAGGGTGCAACCCGTATATTCATTTCTTGGGCATCCAGAGAATTTTCTAGGGGAAACAAGACCCCCGAATGCAGGCTAAGACCGGGCAACAGGTAAATGCGGGTATCCAGGATTACATTGGTCTTGGTCTGAAAGGGCTGTTCAAAATTGCCAAACCGAGCCGAAAAGTCAGGCATAATCCGAAAGTGAAACCGGTACCCCCGTGACAAGTTATTTCTGGCCTTAAAAGCTTCACGCTCCACATTTTCCAAGGTCCTATACCGTAAATCATTTCCCTCATAGACACCCATAGGCCTATTATGATACAGGGGTACCCAGACCACATGGCGCGCCTCATTGGCTACCAGCCCGGCATAAGTCAAGCTGTGGTTGGGTGTGCGGAAAAGACGGTGTTCAAAGAAAATGGTCACTGTATCCTCCCCTTCCAATACATGGATCTGCTCAAACCCCGCATCCCAAAGCTTTTCCTTCAACTCCTGCGCTTGCAGCGAGCCAACTACCAAACAAAGGACCAAAATTGCCCAGCAATTTATTTTTGGCATATCTTCTTAATTCAAAAGGCGAAAAATCAAGCGGAAACCGTTGATTCTACTGCATCCCACAGGAGGAGCTACAAGAATAAATATATTTCTTCATAAAAATACCGCCACAGACCTTTCTATGGCGGTAAATTAAAGGTTGAACCAGCTTTTTAAAATGACACTCTAATGCGGGGCATTCCTTTTGATCCGGGAATTTCCTTCCGAAAAGCGTCAATAATACGTATCTGCAAACTTATAGCGTAGGCTTAATCCAATTTCCAAGCCCTGAAGAGACACATTTCGGGTTACCGAAGGAGCCCCGAATTCAGGAATGTAGGTTTTATCGTAACTGCCAGTATTGTATCGGCCTTCCAAGGTAACACTAAGGAATTCATTCAAAAGATATTCTGCTCCCAACTTCCCATAAAACCCATAGTCATTACCATTAAAGGTTCTTGAAGGCACATCCCCCTCTCCGCCGGAGACGGCACGTTCTGCCTTGTTCTGAATAAAATACCGATTTACTCCAGCACCTGCGAACAAATTTAAATAATCGGGGACGACGTCTTCGTACGAATAATACACCCCGGCGGTCAATGGAATTACCAGTTGTTTGATGGACTCGTTGATTCGAAGCCCCCCTGTAAGGACTTGCTCCCCAGAAAAAGTACCAGACCAAATCCCGATTCTTCCATCCACTCCCAATCCCTCAAACAGATAAAGGCCGGCAGATATAAAAGGCATCACCCCCCCTTTGCTAAAATCCCCATCACCGGGATACCTGGGTAAAAAGCTGCGCTCATCCGCTCCCGAATAGGTTCTGTTCCAGTATGACACCCCCAATCCCACATGGTCAAACGCTACCTGAGCCATAGATGGTATGGCAGTCATTATCAACATACCCAGGGTCAATCCAAAAATTTTGCTTCTGTTTTTCATCGCTCTGTTAATTTCCTGCTCCTTGGTTATGACATCCATTAAGTGCGGCCTGTAAAAGGTTATTGGCATTGGCCAAAGCCGCGTTGAAGTTTGCCTCAATAATAGAGATTATCAAGTTGCGCTGCAAAAGCGCATTCGTTGTCTCCTGAATAAAGGCGATTTGATTGGCCCGTATGGAAAGAGTGTACATTTGACCGTAAAGATTCCTTAGGTGAACTAGATATAATAATGCGTACCACCTATAATAACTTGCCAAAATTGGACTAAACCTGGCAATATTGTTTGCGGCTGCCAACATAAGGTTTCCATAAAGGATACCAAATTGTAGCTGGTTTTGATAAATCGTAAACGCCGCTGCATTTCTCATAATCAGCCGTTGTTGCGCCGCCGTCAACCTGTTTTGATAATTCGTTTCGGTAGTTGCAAGCTGGGCAGTACGGGACGCTTCCAGGCGGTCAACAGCCCTGTTATAAGCATCCCTTGCCGCATCCGCACAGGGACCCACTAGAGTGGCAGTACGAAGGTTCTCCAACATCATATTTTTATCCAAATCCGAGCTAAAATCCTTTCGGTCAGAAGCATCCTCCTCCGTCAACCCCGGAGGAATAATGATGTACGGAAACAAAAACCCTATATCAGTGCTACCTATGGCCGCTTGTACTAAAGCCAGAAGGTCGGGGTCAAGTTCAGCATCTTCATCGAACATGGCGATAATATCTGCTTCCGTAAGCCTTTCGGCCAGTTCCTTTAATTCTTTCGAAAGTCCTTCAGGCTGGCCTTCCACAAAGGCAGCAATGCGTTCCAAAAGGGTAATGCTGAAGGCATCTATATCCGCTTCACTTTCCGCAGACGCCAAATCATCCAAAAGAGCTTGAGCCTCCGGCGAATATACAATCTCTGGATACTCCGGCTCTACGATTACCGGATCCTCATCGGGCACCTCCGGCAATTCGCCAATACCGTCGAACTCCTCATTCACAAACTGATAGGGCTGAATGTACTCAAGTTCCTGCGTCCCACAACGCATAAACATCAACGCCAAAAAGGATAAAAAAGAAATCCTTAAAAGGCTTTTAAGCCGATTTGCTCTTTTGTTAAAGTTCATTAGTTTAAAATTTACGCATAGTAGTTAAAAAGATGCATATTGATAAAATAATTGTTACATAAAATTTAGGCATAAAAATAGCGAGAAAATGACCAATAAAAAATTTATTCCTGAATTTCTGATAATGTCTGATTTATAATACCGTCAATATCATTGCAATCGATTTTTATATGTATATAAACTGCGTTTTTCTTGATGCGTATTTTATCAATGAATTTTTATACCCCGTTGGAATGGCGTAGATATGTTCGTTATTATGGCAAGGATCTCAGGGAGTTGTGCCAGGATCGGCGACGACAGCCATGCGGAGTTTTTGGCAGACGGAAAAGGCGTAGGTAAAATGTACTACCCAGACCCTGCCACCGGCTTGAAAAAGTAAAAAGGGTGGATGCATAATATGCATAATTCCACCCCGTTAAGTGACTGTATTAAACTGTACAGTTGGTCATTAACTGCACTGTCCGAGCAGGGCATAGATAATTACAAATACGACGATGGTCCCTAGACACCCTCCGCCCAACTTGCTGGCTCCGTAACCTGCTATTAATCCTTTGAATATATTGTTCATGATGGTAGTTTGATGAATGAGTGTTTTCTGAAATTTCTTATGCACAGAATTGTTCCATACATCATGCCAACCCCATCATATTAGGGCCTTCGCATTAATCCCGTCAGGCAAAAAGTTTGTAACCAATGACTTACGTCCTTATCCCCCATGTCGAGGCTACTTTTTATCGGATAGGTGCGCAAATCCTGCCCCATATCAGGGAAAGAATTTCTGGAAAATTAATGATCTGAAAAATAATGAGTAACCCATAACCCATAACCCAAATCTCATCAATAACTTAACCTCTCACAATTTACCTATATGAAACAATGCGTCCCCTGCATTGATCACTGGCAGATTATTTAGTCCGACCACATAGCCGTCGGCCACGCTTTTCACAGGAACCTTTACCTGTCCGTAAGGATCGGATATCTTGGCCAGCATCTGCCCTTTACGTACCGATTCGCCTATGTTGACAGTAGGTGTAAATATTCCGGAAACCCGTGCCCGAAGCCAGGAGCTTTCTTCCAGTTTCAGAGATTCCTTCTGCTGTTCACCCCCCTCCCCTATCATTCCGAGGTAATTTAGGAGCCGTTTGGTGCCGGCTATAGCTTCATCGATAACTACATTATCCAGGCGCATGGACTCCCCACCTTCATAGACTAAAATATTTTTGTTGGATTTAAAAGCTTCCTTTCGAAAGGACCGGTCGATATGGGGAGAGTTGATAATGAAAGGAGCACCAAAGGCTGATGCCAACTCCAACCCCTTTGTGTCTTTGAAGTCCACACGGATCTGGGGATAGTTGGTAAGCATCCGGCCGCCGGTATGGAAATCCACGCCATAATCTATCTGGGGTATAATCTGCTGGGTAAGGATATGGGCAATCTGGGAAGCAAGAGAACCCTTGCTGCTTCCGGGAAAACTTCTGTTGAGGTCCCTGCCATCGGGAAATGTGCGGGTATTACTTAGGAAACCATACACATTTACCAAAGGGATGTAAATTAGGGTACCCCGAATTGGGGTAAAAAGATTTTCCTCCAGCATCCGTTTTACCGTGACGATGCCGTTGATCTCATCCCCGTGTACCCCACCGCTGATCAGGACGCAGGGGCCGTCTTCTTTTGCCCGTCGGATAAATACCGGTAAATCGATCAAGGTATGGGTCGGCAGCCGGGCAATGGCTATTTCAATATTCAGGGACTGTCCCGGCCTGACCCGTATTCCGTTGATAATTATTTCTTTCATCCCCTATAATTGAGGTGTAAAGGTAAGGCAGGTAACACCAATGCGGCAAGAATTAATAGACAATCTTTCTAATTGACCAAATTCTTCCTTATTTCGCATATCATGCGGATAGAAACCAACAAATCACTTCGGCAATTTAACAGTTTTGGACTGGACCATCGGGCGGCATTTTTCACCGAAGTTGCTGATGAAAAGGAATTGAGGGAGGCACTACTAGCCGCCCGGAAAGCGGAAGTTCCGGCGTTTATCCTAGGAGGGGGCAGCAATATACTGCTCACTAAAGATCTCCCTTTTTTTGTGATTAAAATAAACATCAAAGGAATCGAAATTCTCCGGGAAGACGACAAACATGTATGGGTGAAAGTAGGCGCGGGGGAGGTTTGGCATGATTTCGTGGGATACACCATCAAAAAAGGGTGGGGAGGGGTGGAGAATCTTTCGCTGATTCCCGGAACCGTCGGTGCCTCACCTATGCAAAATATAGGTGCCTATGGTGTTGAGATCAAGGATGTGTTTGATCACTTGGAGGCTATCGAGAGGAAAAAGGGCAACCTGATTACTTTTTCAGGCGAAGACTGCGGGTTCGGATACCGTGACAGCATCTTTAAACAGAAAGATAAAGATAAGTACGTTATCACCCGGGTTGTTTTTCGGTTGGACAAATTCCCGGTCTTTAACACGACCTATGGAGACATTGAATTAACCATGCATGAGCTCGGATTTCCAGAACCAAGCTTGGAAGCGGTCAGTGAAGCCATCATCCATATCCGCAGCAGAAAGCTTCCAGACCCAGCTGTGTTGGGTAACGCGGGAAGTTTTTTCAAAAACCCGGTTATCTCTCCGGAAAAATTCCATCAGCTAAAGGCAAACTATCCAAAATTACCCGGTTTCACTACTACAGAAGGAATGAAGGTTCCTGCAGCCTGGCTGATCGAACAGGCCGGATGGAAAGGCAAACGTTGGGGAACCATCGGGGTCCATGCGCAACAACCCCTAGTCCTGGTAAATTACGGAGGCGGAAAAGGGGAAGATTTGCTTTTTTTAAGCAAATCCATCGCCAAAGACGTATTTGAAAAATTTGGCATTGCCCTTCAGACAGAAGTAAATCTTATCTAGTGGTAAAAATCCTTATTTACTAACCATCTAAGTACTGTCGCTTCTGCTCGTCGTAACTTGTATTAGCAATTCAATTCTGGACACCTTCCATCAATAATTCCCAAAATATTTCGCCAAAGGTCATACCTAACTGCCGGCAGGCAGGTTTCTACTGTACTTCGCCAGAGGCATATCTCCAGATATTTCTAAAATCCACCAACATCCAATATCTTTAAACATCTATTTTCCTATCCCAAAACCGCTACGATTTACTAGAACTCCGCTTCGATTCCCAATATATTTCAAATATTTCGGGAAGGCATATTTCCATATATATCTAATATCTACAAATATCAATTAAATTCAAATCAACCTATCCTCCACCTCAATTTTCTTGGGATAATGGACAACTTCTACGCCAAATTTTCTTAGGAACTCAATCCCCTCGTCCATAGGCAATCCTTTGTATGCAGCGTAAGAATACAGGAAAATAACCTTTTCTATTCCCATGGAATATATAATGCGCGCACAGGCGAGGCAGGGTGCCAATGTCACAAACAAGGTAGATCCTTCAACAGTTGCCTTATTTTTTACCGCATATAGGATAGCATTTTGTTCAGCATGTAGTGCTAGGGAACAACTGCCTTTGCTGTCCCGGCTACACCCTGTTTCCGGAAACTCCTCATCGCAGTTGTGGGTGCCGGAAGGTGGACCGTTGTAACCGATAGAGATTATTCGGGTGTCTTTGACGAGCACGGCACCAACATGTTTTTTGATACAATGGGACCTTTTTGCAAGGTTTACGGCCAATTCCATAAAAATATCATCAAAATCCGGTTTGACCATCTAAGAATGCTTTATGTTCACGTTCACTGCCTGCTATCGATTAGTAATAAAATTTACGAAAGTTACGAAAAAGGATGAAAAGAAAAGGGACGCTTTCAAAAGTAGGGTAATGAGAGCAAGGTCAGTGCACTTAATTCGATACTGACATTCAGGAATTTTGGCGTAAAATTTCTTTTTATCTAAAAATATAATAAAAAAAAATTGGGAAATGAATAGTTTATTCAAAGATATGAATTAATTTTGTATAATATTTAATGCTTTTCAAAATAATGTTTTTGTACTTCAATGATAAAAATTGTCCTAATTGATGATGATCCAATAAGCACTTTCGTGACAGAAAAGCTTATCCATAAAAACATTAAAATCCCCTGCCAAATTTTTACTTTTGACAATGCCCTTGATGCGTTAAAAAATATTTATAAAATAGAGCCCAACTACCTCTTTTTGGATTTGAATATGCCCGAAATGACCGGATGGGATTTTTTGGAGGAATTTGAACCTAATTATCAGAATCCGGAAATCTATATCCTCAGCAGTTCGGTGGATGAGCGGGATATCAGTAAGGCGGGCGAATATCAGCAGGTGAAAAAATACTTATCCAAACCCTTAATCAAGCAATACATCAAGTTGATTTTTGGAAACAGCGAAAGACCCAACTGATTTTTTTTGCATTCTTATACAGTTTGGTAAAACTACTTTCTTTAAGTTCTGTTATATAAAGAAACGTTTTACCATGGCAACTCCTACACCTGAACTGATCTTAGGAATCAGAAAAACAATCCAGAAACTTAAAAACGGTGCGCCTTACCAATGGGGGCACATGGGGGCGTGTAATTGCGGGAATTTAGCTCAGGAACTCACAAAGCTATCCAAAGGGGAAATTCATGCGTATGCCATGCAGCGTCACGGGGACTGGAACGAGCAATTGGTCGACTACTGCCCGACAAGCGGATACCCCATGGACTTGATGGTGGGGAAGATGCTGGAGACCGGACTGACACTAGACGACCTTATGCATTTGGAAAAATTATCGGACCCGGAAATCCTTTTTCACTTACCTTTAGAAAAGAGGCTAAATATTTCGAAAAACAGCAAAACCGATGTGATCCTATACCTGGAAACCTGGGTGAAAAAATTGGAAGAAAAATGGCTTGATGCGCATAATTCGGAAGTTTCGCGAGTCACTGAAAAAATAAATTACATTACTGTATTGGGTTAATTGGTAATTTTTATTAATTAGCAGCCAAAATATTTAAAACCTGCGCTAATTAAACCAAAAGAAAATGATTGACGATTTGGAAGATGACTTCGATAATCTTGAAGAAGAAGAAGATGATGATGAATTCGCCGATGAGTTCGGAGATGAGGTTTTTGATGAAGATGAGGATCATGGTCTGGAAGACGATATCTTTACAGATTTCGAAGACGATGACGACTTTGACGACCTTGACGATGATTTTGATGACTTGGAAGACGTGGAGGAGGACGATGAATTTGAAGATTAATTTTACTCGCAAACCCATTGACTCCTGCCAATCTGCCATTTATTAAACAAACCACGTAAGGAAAATAATGCGGGAATGGGTTTCCGTTCCCGCTTTTTATGTGTGTCGGTTTGTTATCTTCCCATCCTGTAGTAACTTGCGGAAAATTTGAGAAGAAATCTAAAAATCCAAAAATATGCTATTAGAAATATTTAGTGCTCCCCTCGCATCCGGTGCCCAGCTTTTCTGGCTAATTGTTTGTATCCTAGTAGGATTAGGAGCAGGTATAACAGCTATTGATTTTAGAAGTACTGTCTTCAAAAAATCAGAAAAAGAGGAGTAGGCAAAGTCTATGAATTAGTTGTAAAGGGAATCCTAAAGGTTCCCCTTTTTTTGCGATCTAGTGAAGTTTGCAACTAAAAACTTTAATCAGGGGGCCTTTTACCTTGTGGATTTTTAAAGAGAACCACTGAGTACACAAAAGTTTCACGGAGAGAACGAAGTTTTTTTGTAATAGCTAGGGCCTTTGGTGGTCCTTTCTCACCTTAACCTTAAGCCTGATAGAAGGCTGTTGAAAACTAATGCTATGATATTTGAGCTTAAATGTCTTATTCTGTTAAAAATAATCCAAAAAAGCCAAATGTGGGTGTAGTAGAAACAACACCAAGTAGAGTTTTAGTTATTTTGTGGCCTTAGTGCCTCCTTCGTGTACTTTGCGGTCTTCTTTTAATGCAGCCAATGCGACCGGAAAGATTTTTATATATGTTGTTTCTTTCTTAAAATCGATACTTCAAAAAACACTATATTGCTTCGAAGGCTTTTAAATCAACTTTGTGGTCAAACATAATACCTTTGTGCCTCCTTTGCGCCCATTGTGGTCTATTTTCAAGGAAATTACT
Source organism: Lunatimonas sp. (assembly GCA_035460985.1). Lineage (GTDB taxonomy): Bacteria > Bacteroidota > Bacteroidia > Cytophagales > Cyclobacteriaceae > Lunatibacter. The sequence continues at coordinate 98 of DATHWC010000237.1, read as the reverse complement.
GGAGGTGTAAAGATTTTTATTCGAAGTTCCTAGTATTGGAGGTCCCCTATTATTATCTAACCTTTCCCATCAATGACCTGATCGGCTTGCTAAGCAGC
>DATHWC010000236.1:0-11022 GCA_035460985.1 Lunatimonas sp. | reverse complement strand
GAATGATGAAGGTCCTTTGCTACCCTAAACCGATGCTTCTGAGGGGGAGTAATGAGTTAGAGATTGCTTTATCTGCCTTTTAAATTAATTGTTCTAAAGTGAACATTACTCTAAATATTTCAAAATGAGCTGTAGCCATACAAATTTAAGTAACTGTGAGTTATCCTTTCACTCCACACGGGTATATTAGGGTGAAGGCTTTAATGAAATCCCTATAAGCCGTCCCTCGTCATCATACTCATATTCCATTTTATGGTGGTCATTTAAATCCACGGAAGCCAACCGCCCTTCTTTATTATATCCGTAGGCGGTAGAAAGACCATTAGGCGCTTGGATTTTCTTTAGCATAGCATTTTGTTTGTCGTTAAAATAAAAGAACTCCCACTTTCCGCCATCGTACTGAATTAATTGATAGGGCCTGTCTTCTTTAAAATTAATTTCATCCTTATAACCTGACTGGCCCATTTCAATCTTTTTCAAACTGCCTTTCGCATCGTAACTGTTAGGTTGATAACTTCCCCATGAAGTGGTTATTTTATCAATGGCCTCTTCATCATTCCTGGACACATTAATCGATCCCTGATTTGACAATATAGCTGGTAATTGCCCTGATGCATCGTATTGAAGGTTCATGTCATTTCCGGAAAAATCCCGGAGTTGCACCACCCGGCCCACTTCATCATAGATCTCTTCGGCCCACTCAATAAAATTATCTTTTTTGGAATTCAATGATCCTATTAATTATTCTGGTAGGTTCGCCATATTTATTATACTCCGGCTGCATTACAGTATTTCCATTGCTTAATGATTTGAGGGATCCATTTGCATACCAGCTTTGTTGTACAACCTCCTCACCATTCATTTTAAGATTGACTAATCTCCTAACTTCATCCAGCTCAGACTGAACAAGGGCCCCTTCGGGTAATTCCAACCGCCTTTCTTTTCCATCAGTTGAAAATGTCATTTTTAATTTTTCACCAGAAGCTGTTAATAGTTCAATATTCCCCGAATCATTTGCTTGGTAATTCCATTTTATTGTAGAATTGTCAGGGAATTGGATGGACTATGGTTTAAAAGAAGGGTTATATTCTATGATTTGAGACTGGTTTCCGGAATTGGTGGCAAATTTGTACCCATCCAAAGAGGAATCAGCCTGATAAGTTAATTCAGGTTGGCTGCCATTGGCTTCTTTCAATAATTGCCCCTGAGGATTGTAATAAAAGTGTTTAACCAACCGGTCATCCCAATAGATCTCACTGACTTTATGATCCTCATATTTATATTCCAAATTTCCTGCAGGAAAATTAAGGGTGGAGAGATAACCATTTTCACCATAATGATAATTGATTTGCTCCTCATTACTTCCTTTTACGGATTGCAGTTTTCGGGATGGACCATAGGCCAGATCAATGTAAGCCAATAACTTATCTTTATACCAACCTTCAATTTTTTCAAGTTTCCCTTCTTTATCATCTCTATGGTACACTGTGGTAAAGGGGCCATCTTCCATTCCCACTATTTCGACTTTATGGTTAAAATGCCAGCTCGTATTATCCGGCCAGACAACCATTTCAGTTTCATACCCAATAGACAAATTCTTACCAATATAGAGATCAGTAATTTCCTGGTTAATGGAGTGATCAGGAATCTTTTCACATCAAATTCAATCCCCTGACTTGTAATTTGGTATTTTTTGTTTTTCCAAAAAAGGAAGATCCATGGACCACAAATCACCAAATATACCGGTGGGTGAAAAAAAAGAATTGAAATTCCGGTCCAGAGAGATAAAATACCCGTTTTTTACCGGAACTATTAAATCTGTTTCGGATAGGTGGCAGGGTGCCAAAGCTTTGGTATTTGATCCTGGTAATGAAACTGCGGCGAACTTTTTGGTTTGCACCTTATCATTCACCGCAATTGCAACCGGTTGAAGCATTGGCTTAGTATGGAGATTAACGGAAATTTCACCGGCCATATTTTTGGCAAGCGGAATGGATTTATTTACGGTAATCGCTTTCTTGGGTACTGATAGGTTTACCCCACCGTAGATGGTTCTGATTGCAGTATTGGTGGAATCACTTACTGTAATGGCCTTCGTGGTGGGAGGCGTAGGGAAAGGCTCAATTTTATAATCACGCATCCAGAAGGGAAACGAAACTCCTTGGTCCCTGAGATTTTCGGCTATGGCCGTGATCAATGCGATGCGCTTTAATTCCTTAAAAATGGGTATTTTCGCAGTAATTCCGCTTTCGGCGGGAGGAGTGTAAAAGGCTTCTTCTGCAATGGCATCGTAATTTTTTGAGAGCCATTCCGAAAATTTAAGTGAACATGCAGTAGATTTACCATTTTCTGCCTATACTAATTTGCCCTCTCTCATTTTCATTTTTTGGGTGTTTACCTTCAGCTTAAGGTCAAACAATGAAAGTTGTCCTTCTGAAGCTAAGGACTGCTTAACTTCTGCCGGTACAATCCAGAAGCGCTCCCATATCTGCTCCCCCTGAATACAGGAAAACCGGGAGTCGAAAATGTCCTGGTATCCGCTGACCTTAGATACGAGGGGTTGTCCAGTTTCATTGTCCTTTCCAAGTGTGTATGCCTTCATGACTCTGTCTGACTCAAATAAAATCCACCCCACATGAGTTCCTTCTGTAGTCTGGCTGTGTCGGGACAACATAATATCTCCATTTGAATCCTGTGGATTAGGATCAATGGAAACAAAGGGGGATTCCCCATGTAGAAAAACACTGCTGAAGATGGTGACCACATCGTCCAACCGCAAAGGAGGCAAGGAAATACCCTCCCTTTCCTCACTTAAAAGCACCAATCGACCGGTGATTTCATCAACAGCAATTCCGGAGATATTATCCAATCCTTCTAAAGTTTTTCCTGCTCCCCCTAGATAAACACCCCCGACATTAGAGGGAGTCATAGGTGTGCTAGGGGAATTTCCGCCCCAGTCGGCTCCCACCATTCCAACTATTTATTCTTCCAGATCCGCCTGACCATCCCAAGCCATCATAACCATCTTGACTTCTTCCATTGTTGCTAAATCCACCAGCATTTTCACTTCTGCCTAGCTTTCTAGGCAAATAATTACTACCTTCAGAATTCGTTTGATTGTAATAGGCTTCTATTTCCTGCTTACTTAAGGGCCGACTTGAGGCAACAAAATCGCTTTCTTTTACACTTTGATGCCTGGACCAGACGTTTTTTGTATTTGTTCATCGGTAAATCGTCCACTCCAGCCGTACCAGCGAGCTTGAAATTTGTCCAAGAGCCACTGGTGAACAAGTCCCAGCCAGGGGATTACACCTCCACCTTTCCCGGTATATTAGGGGAATTAGAGGTTTACAAGGAATTAAAGCAGGAGGTAAAAAACAGCGTGATGATGTCCTATTCCCTTATTTATCAGGATGGCAATAATTTGGCGGCTTCATTCAACACACTGGGATCATAATAGGGGTTGATTTCTTTGAGTTTGCCATTCGCTACCCGGAATTTGTCAAATACAGTTGTGGTTCCATTCGGTGTATTAAGGTTAAAGACCGTGGCCACATAATCATCCTCGACAATATGCTGAATCACGTTAGCTCCCTGCATAATTGGAAATAGTGATTCAAGAAATCCAATGGCCTCCTGTCCTTGTAGTTTAGGCGTAAGGGGGCTTTCATAGCTTACATCTTCCGCAAACGGAACTTTTGTAAAATCCCCGTTTCCAAGACCATGGATATAGCTTTCAATTATTGCAATTTTTTCTTCGCGTGTCATATCATTTGATATTAAGTACTGGATATTACTTGAATTTATAGGTTTTAACTGGAATAAAAGCCCTTAAGGCTTAAGCAGTATAATCCTGCTATCGATGTTTATGCATAACGGCTACCTTTAATGAAATTTCTTTATTTTCAGTTTTTAATGCTATCCCTTTAAAGGACTGGCATCAAAATGGTTTTCCTGTTCTATAATATCCCCTTCTTCATTGATTTGAAACCGATCGGCTACCCTCAATTGGATACCCGACTCCTTCAAGGAAATGTCGGCCCTGCTGATGATGGCTGTTTGGTCTTCATTGTAAAAATGATCCACTACCTCAATGGAAATCCCCTCAAGAAGTGGTTCAAGTGGCTGCCACCATTTCTCGAAAACATTTTTTATCCCTATAAGAGGTTGGTGAACTCCTCCCGGAGCGATCGGTGCTCTGAAAGTAATGTGATCACTAAACGGTATCATGGAGAAGGATTTTGTCCGCAACCCTTCAAAATACCTTTCGGCGACATCTTTGAGGATTTTTTTACGGTTTGGTACAAGAGTTGTATTTTTCATAGCACAATTTGTTTAGTTTGTTGACTGAATTGCTTGAAGGCCAGCTGGAGTTAGCGTGTGTTATTCCTCTTTAGATAAAGTTAACAAATACGACATCCATTTACTTGTAAAAATGCGAACGGCTAACCTTAGTGAATTGATCCTAATTGTTTATTCGGAATAATTGGATTTCATGGAAACCGGCATCTTATGCGGATTTTAAAAAAAACAACAAAATCCATATCACTTTTATGTAATAAGTTAATTTGGTGAAGAAAAACCTTCCAGGTTTCACCTATTTAATCTGAAAAACAAGCTGATTATCGCCAAAACCTGGAAGGTTTGCGGAAATAAGAAGTAAACTAATAGAAAAATGACTAATAGAATGATTCACATAATTATGCTGGCTTATTTTTTGGTATCAAAATGTACTGATGCTTTTTTCTTGTCCCAGATAATTTGAAACACACCCCCCTTATCGAAGGGCTTTATTTCAATTGTCATTAGCTCTACGGATTCTTCAATGTTTTCAACTTTCATAGGTACTCGTAGAACATCATGTTCGGCATTATAATCCGTACCCCAAATACCCACTTCCTTGTTGAAAATCAATGTCCACCCTTCTTCTTTTGGCAATGTGAATATTGAATAGGTTCCGGCAGGCAATTCCTGATCTCCGAAATAAACTGGCCTATCAATTTGTAAGGTGGTGGCCTGATTGGCACCGGTACGCCAAATTTTATTATAAGGTACCACACTTCCAAATATGATACGCCCTCTTACAGAAGGTCTTCGGTATTTAATTTCAAAAACCACATTATTGATAACCGTATTCAGGGTGTCCCTTAGGATGATGGGACCTATATTTCCATGCATCTTCACTCTTTCAGCATAAGTATTAATGACTGAATCCATATTGAAATGGGGGACCACCGATCCTATAAAATTCAAAGAAGAGCCAATCCCATCGATCGATTCCAATTTTCCCTGTTCATTCAAATGTAAGGTAAGATAGCCCATTAGTGTGCTTCCTGCCTTCATAGTTTGATGATTTTGCCTTTGTAATGTGTATTTTCTTGGTTTTTCCCACCAAAGATGTTGGCTGACTAGGCTATCTCCAATTGAGGGAGAGAAATGTGGCCAAAATGGAAAGAGAAAAAAGGTGGAATTGCCTATCATATTGTTCACTATCCCTTGTCCTTTATAAACAAAAACCTGTTTATTTTCCCCCTTATTTATTTCTGTAAATGTTGAATCGTTTTTAACATACATATTATAGGTGGTTACATCCTGAGGATTTTCCATATAAAAATGCTTGTATGAACTACCGGATACGGATTTTAACTCACCATTTCCAAAAAAACTTCCCTTTTGTTTCGTTATTGTCATTGACTCCCTCACAAGTATATGCAGTTCAAAATCGAGACCTCGAAGTATGAAATTTCCTAGCATGGTGGTATCTACTCCAAGTGTATAAAGCAGCCCTCCTTGTTCCGATGAATCTTGTGAATAGCCGGTGAAACTAATAAAGGCAATGATAATCGAAACCAGAGATTTTTTCATATAGAATGATTTAATTCGTGTTTACCCGTTGTTGAAGTACTTCAGATCCTGACTTTATATTGACACCACGCAATTTTTTATTGCCAAAATTCCTGGTAAAATTCAGCCGAATGGACTGCATATGAAGGTCTACAGCAAATAAACTGCTAACGTTATATCCCGGAATAGTAGCATGTAAATCCCAGGTGTAATTGTAGAAAATGTCCTCAAAAGTTAATCTTAACGTACCCTTATCTTGGTTGAGCTTTTTTAGAAAACCGATATTCAGGTTGCTCACAGAATTGAACAACCACATTCCCCAGTTCATTTTTGATTGATACATTCTGGTTCAGATTTAATAAAATCCCTCGACACAGTATAAAGGGCGCAGAACATCGTATTGGTAGTTCCATTGCATTCTTTTTAAATCCATGTCTCCACTTATTAGGGGGGCAATAATCAGGTCTTTTTTTTATGCCAATCGCCGCAAGGGAGAAACACGATCAACTTCCCTTTCCCACATTCCCAATATTGACCCCAGACGGGTAACCACCTTCTTGGTTTTGGCGCTAATTTGTCCTGATCATAGTGTGAATCAGAACACACAAAGCATCAATTAAAATTTGATATTTTGTTTGAAATTAATTTCGCCAATCCGGATGGGAAATATCTCTGGGATCATAGAAATTTTCCTGTTCGGTGATCTTTCCGTCCTGATTGATCCTAAACCGATCAACGACTCTTAATTTGGCTTGGGGATCTTTAAAGTTGCAGTAAAATTCCACCGTTGCGGCCGTCAAATCCTGATTGACGTATGTATCCACCAGTTCGCTACTTTCTACCGATTCAAGCACTTTGCCCAGGGTTTCAAGAATCGTTTTTCTTCCCTTAATGGGTACCGTAGAGCCACCTGGAAGCAGTGGTGCCCTCAGTTCCACATCATCATGATAGGGCAAAGTTTCGAGCCTGCCTTGGTTTAAGCCCTTCTCTACATAATCACTCGCAATCTGATGGAGTAATTCTTTTCGGTTTTTGGTTTGGGTTTCCATTTCACATTTTTTAGATAAAGGTACTTAGTGGCGGGAAGAAAGTATTGTAAAAATGCGAACAGATTAATTTACGTCCATCCTGCTTCTATCCTCTTTTAATCGGATTTCACACCTTACTGAACCCGCTTCCTTTCTTCCTCTGACCCTGTGTCTCTTTTGACTGACTTTATTTGCTTATTGCCAAAGTTAAGGGAGTAGCTTAAGCGCACCACACGGGTGGTAATCTTTAATTCAAGATCCGTCTTAAATCCTTTTTCGGAATTACTGTTTGCAAGACTAAACCTCTGTGTCCATAAGAGATCTTCCCCTGCTATTTTAATGGTTCCTTTGTTTTCTTTCAATTCTTTTTGAATTCCGAAATTCAGCGATCCCATCGATTTTAAGGTTACCAAGCCGGCCAGGCTTCGGCTTTGATAAAAACCAGATAGTTCTGCAGAGAACCCTTTTTTAATCTTCAGGGTTTGTGTGGTAGTAATTCCTAAATAATTTACTTTCCGTTGGATTGGTACTTCCTGGGTAACAGATTTAACATTTTGCCTGATTCCCTGAATAGAATTATGCCCCTCCCACCAAGGATAGAAATTATTTGGAGCACTCACAGTTATGGATAGATTTCGTATTTTATCAAAATTGTTTTTTTGGACAATCTGGATATTCTGTTCAGGAAAGAACATGAGATCCCAATTTATAGCATCATTTATTTGCGTAAAATCCATATTAACTGTATAATTTTTTCTTAATTGAAAATTGGCCTGCAAGCTGTTGGACTTTGATGGAAGCAATGCTAAATTTCCACTTATAAATGTAGATGGATCCAAAAGCGTGAGAAACGGAGCAAGGTCATTAAACGTGGGTCGGGTTATCCGACGACTGTAAGATAGCTGAAGCATACCTTTTTCATCAAGGTCCCGGCTAAGAGATACAGTAGGAAAAAGGTCACCATAGTTTCTCTCCAGAATCGGCCTGTGAGCAATGGTCTCCAGGAAAGTATAGGTATGTTCATACCGCAATCCAGATTGCAATTTGGTTTTGGAATCCAAATTAGCGTTCAGGCTGAAATAGCCTGCACCAATATTTTCTTCCATCAACATGTGTTGATTTAAAAGGCTATCGGCCAACCATGTTTCCTCATTGGAACTTTTTGTCTCTATTTTATTGTCTACTTCGGAAAAAAAGACTTTCATTCCTGCTTCCAATGATAAATTTTCATTCACTCTATATTGATAGCCAGTTTTTCCAACCCACATTTTAATGGGCGTAATTTTTCTGATAACCAACACTTCCTCTTCCAGTCTTTCTTCCTGAACATATTGATAATTAAAAAGGTAATCATGGGGGTTGTTATGAAAGAAATAGAGATAATCCAGATCCAAACTGAGATCTTGATCCGGTGTGAACCGGTGATTCATATTTAAATTGATTGATAAATTCCACCAGTGGTTTCTTTCAATATCTTGGACATTAATGAGCGTAGTAGGGTTTTCCCATTCCGCTATTTCCGTTACATTGTAAGCGAGCTGATCTCTTTTGGTACTAAACGCGGAGAACTGACTTCCTATCAAAGTTTTTTGTGATAATACATATTCTATTCCGGTTCTTAAATGTTGATTCCAATCTGCATTGTCCCTTTCACTCTTAAATTCGCTTCGATATTGCTGATCTGGTAAATCAACCCTTTGTAAATTACTTAAAAAATGAATGTTATGGTTTTTCGATCCGGAATAATCTACATAGAAGTTGATTTTTTCGGTGCGATGATTTAAATTTAATGATGCCCCAAATCTTTCATGTCCACCGTGGCCCAAATGGCTGGAAAAAGAACCATTTGTTCCCATTTCAAGGTTATTGACGCTGACAATATTGATCAACCCTGCATTCCCTTCGGAGTCATATCTGGCCGGAGGGCTGCTGATGATTTCAATTTTTTCTACTTGGTCTGCACTCATTCCGGAAAGCATCTGCACCAAAGCGCTAAGAGGAATCCGGACCATTTTGTCATTTAACATGATCATTACACCTTCTTTGCCGTTTATGGTGATGCTGTTATTTTGTTGGTTTACCGTAATACCTGGAGTTCTTGCCAGTACATCCAGAACATTGGAGCCTGAGGAGATGACACTGCTTTTTACATTGACCACCAGCCTGCCCATCTGCTGCTCAAAAAGTGGTTTGTTGGCCTGAATTAGCACCTCTGAAAGGTCGGAGATGTCTTCCTCCAAAACAAAATCCATCCGATGGGTATAATTATTGGAAATGGTCAACGGCAAGGAATACACGGTTCTGAAGCCTAACATGGATGTTGTTACTAGGTAATTTCCAGAAGGCACCACTTGGATGGAGAAATGACCCACCTCATCGGAAACAGCTCCTTTCACAAGGGAAGAGTCGGCGGGATGCAATAGCAGAACATTGGCAAAAGGCATCGGAAGGCCCTTTGAATCTTTTACAGAACCTTGTATTATCGACTGCGGAAAAATAGGCTGGGCAGATAAAAACCCAAAGATCAAACAAAGGAGGAAACCAATTGGAATTGCAGTTGGGTAGGCTCCATCGGACACCACATTGGCGAATGTAATCGGCCTACCCGAAACATCCTGAAGAATACCATTGATCTTGGATTTGCCAATCCCATTAAAAGCGGTGGATAATCCTAGAAGGATTAGAAACGGCATCGCTCTCTTTCTTTTAAAATTGGCTTTTGACATTTCGAAAAGAATTATTTCCGGAACAAATCAGAAAAGGCGCCTCTCTAAACTAACATGCGCAATCTTTTCAGTTTTGAGATTTGTCAGGAAAGTTGCTCTACAAATTTTTCGTGATCCCAAGATATTTTTATTTCTTCAATCTTATCCTGTTGATTGAACTTGAAAATGAATATGTGCTCCGATTTAAAACGCTTTCCTTTATTTCGCAAGCCTGCAAAATCCTTTTCCTGCGTTCCAAAGATATCCACTTTGCAGCTAACTATATTTTCTGATTCTTCATACTGCTGATCTATTACTGTATTGTCAAGATCTGGAAATGAATCCATCAGGGCGGCCCAAACCCCTTTACCTACTTCATATATTTTACCGGAATAGTCGCTTCCTAAGGGAATGAAGGAAATATTTCCTTCGGGGTCACAGAGTTTCAACATTCGGTTCAAATCCATTTCCTGATAGGCAGAAAAAAACTCTATACAAATTCCTTTTCTGACAAGGACTTCCTGATTTTCTTGAATTGATTTTGTTGAGGTTTTCATAGCTTTATTGATTTATTGTTTTTTTTGATTTTCGTGTTTTTTTGTGGTAGATGAGTAGATGAACAGAGATGTGTTGTATTTCACTTATAATTCCCCTCCAGCAGCCAGCCCACATAGACTATCTTCCACTGTCCATCATGTTTTTCCAAAATTCTGGTTTCCCGGCTTAATCCCGGCATATCCATGGTAGGGTCTCCTGTGTCCTCACCATATTGGTCGAAAGTCATCCAGGCCACATCTTTGTATATCCTTAAGTTGATATTTTCTCTTCTGACTTTTGTTGCCGTGTCCTCTAAATCTAAGTTAATTGGTAATAGTTGTGATTTTAGGATTTAGCGTTGTGAGTAAAATCGCCTTTCCTTAAATGATGTAATCAAAATTACCTAATCTACTTCGGTCCAAATTGTAAAAATGCGTACGGATTTATTTGTCGATATACCGGATCAATTCACGGTGTTTTTGGTGGTAGTCGGAGGGGTTCATTTGGTTAAAAGCTTTGTAGTCTTTTGCCAAATGGGACTGATCATGGAATCCATTTTCGAATACAATATCCTGCCAATCAATTTCTTTGGTATTTGCCACAATATTAGACAGGTAACTGAAACGCTTAATCCGTGCGTAAAGTTTAGGTGAAATTCCCACCTTCTCGTGGAATTTTTTTTCGAGGTACCTTCGGCTGTAGTTAAACTTTGACAGGACATCCTCAATGCTCACCATGCCATTTTTATGGTTAATATAATCAATCGTGTCGTCGATTATATTCAGTTTAGATTGGGCATTTGCCAAATATGCGGTAAAAAAATCATCGAGAATTTTGATCTTTTCTGCTGCTTCCGTAGAAGTTTTTAACTTTTGATGTACCTCATCAGCGACTATACCTAATGAATC
>DATHWC010000235.1:0-7366 GCA_035460985.1 Lunatimonas sp. | reverse complement strand
GGTAGGGCGTTTTATTTGAAGTTGGAGCTTAATGAAAGCAATGTCGTTGGCTCTATTTCTGAGGACGGTACCAATTGGAAGGATTTAGCAGAGGCAACCGTATCAGGTAGGCCCATTGCCGTTCGGGTTGGCAAGAGCGACCGTTCTGGTGGTAATACTGACGGGATTGAATTAGGAAATACAGAACGTGGGAAGGTGGAGTATGTGGAACTTTTTGGTGAATCGAACCAGCATCCCGGAGTGGAAGGAACAGCGGGAAGTTCGGAGGTGACTGTACACTATGAATTGTATGACGGTCTTCCCCTGATGTCCAAGTGGATCACTTTTGAAAACAAGTCCGAAAAAACAATTAGAGTGGATCGTTTCGTCAGTGAGGTATTGGCCGTTGTAGAGGGGGAATCGAGTGTGGAGGGTGAGGGGCGCTGGGAGCTCCCAAATATCCATGTTGAGACAGATTTTGCTTTTGGTTCCATGGGGAATAGAGAATCCAACAAGAGTACGGTACATTGGAAAAAGGATCCTTCCTACACCTCCCAGGTAAATTATGCATTGGAAACGCCGACATTTTTGGAAGTTCATCCCAGTTATGGGCCAGCTCAGGAGGTGGTGCCAGGAAGCATTTTTGAATCATTCCGCACATGGGAGCTGTTTTTTGATTCCTTTGACAAAGAGCGAAAAGGACTGGCGATGCGGAAAATGTACAGGACGGTGTCCCCTTGGGTAACAGAGAACCCCATTTTGATGCATGTGCGCCAAGCGGATCCCGAATCGGTAAAATTGGCCATAGACCAGTCTGCTGAGGTAGGGTTTGAAATGGTTATCATGACATTTGGTAGTGGGTTTAACATGGAAACTGGAGATACCGCCTATTATCGGAAGATGGAAGAATTGGCCAAGTATGCCCATGAAAAAGGAATCGCTTTGGGAGGCTATTCCCTGTTGGCAAGCCGTTCGATCAGCGCGGAACACGATATCATCAATCCCGCTACAGGCAAACCCGGCGGTATCGCCAAATACGGAAACTCTCCCTGCTTGGCGTCCGAATGGGGTTTAGAATATTTTAGAAGGATAAGGGAAATGTATGAAGCTACAGGACTCGATATCATTGAGCATGATGGGAACTACCCCGGCGACATCTGTGCCTCCCACGACCATCCCGGTCATCATGGCTTGGAAGATTCCCAGTGGAACCAGCACCGTATTATCAGTGACCTGTATGCCTGGTGCCGATCGGAAGGCATTTACTTGAATGTCCCGGATTGGTACTTTATGAACGGTTCTTCAAAGGTCGCAATGGGGTACAGGGAGGTGAACTGGTCACTACCCCGGGCACAGCAGGAGATTATTGAGCGACAGAATATTTATGATGGCACCTGGACCAAGACTCCCAGTATGGGTTGGATGTTTGTGCCGCTGACTGAGTATCAGGGGGGAGGGGCTGCGGCTACTATCGAGCCTTTGGAAGAACATTTAGATCATTATTCCCAGCGTATGGCCAACTTGTTTGGGGCTGGGGTACAGGCCTGTTACCGTGGGCCACGTTTGTACGATACCGAAAAGACTAAAAAAATAGTGGAACAGTGGGTGTCTTTTTACAAAGCACATAGGGAGATCCTTGATTCAGACATCATCCATTTGCGCAGGCCTGACGGTAGGGATTGGGATGGTTTGCTACATGTCAATCCAAAAGGGGAGGAGAAAGGCTTCCTGATGCTTTATAACCCCCTGGAAAAAAGCATAACCCGCAACATATCTGTTCCGGTTTACTATACAGGGCTTGGGGAAAAGTTGACACTAACCACGAGCGATGGAAAAAACCAAAATCTTACCATATCCAGAGATTATAACGTAGAGGTGGAGGTTACCATTCCAGCGAAAGGTCATACCTACGCTATCCTGACAAACTAACCGTTCAATTTATTATGGCGTTTTGGGGAGCCTCCAAAAATAGCCGAAATAGGGTTTTAAAATAAAAGATGCTTTTTTGTTAGTTGTCGTTTAATTATCATATTATTGAATTACAGTTTTTTATTTTAACAAAATAAACTAAATTAGAATAATATAAAATAAAGTACTTTAAAAGCCAAATCTATAGTTCAATATGTTAAATCGGTTATTTTACCTGTTGGTAATTTTGGTATTTGCACTAAACGCTTGTGGAGAAAGCGTTCCCGAAGGGCCTGTTGTGGTGGACGAAAGGGATCAACAGAAAATTGTCCAACAGAAGATTTTGATAGATAGCGTATGGGCCGGACACCCCGTTGGATTTACGTTGATGACCCATGGTGATAGGCAGTACATTGCTTATTATAATAAAGATAGGCACATGACGGTAGGTCAGCGGAACCTAGCAGATGATACGTTCCAACTTCATACCTTGCCAGTTTTCGACAGGGAAGAAGGAAAAGGCACAAGCACCATATTGGTTTGGGATAGTCACAATTCGGTTACTTTTGGGATAGATAAAAAGGGCCATATACACTTATCCGGGAATATGCATGTACACCCGCTAACCTACTTTAAATCTTCCAAACCTTACGATATTACCACTTTAGTTCAGGAACCCGGTATGGTGGGTTCTAACGAAGACAGATGTACCTATCCCAATTTTATGACTACCAAGGAGGGTGAACTGATATTTCATTACCGTGATGGAGGTAGCGGAAATGGTAATGAGATATACAATATCTACAACACGGAATCGGGAAATTGGGACAGACTGCTAGATTCCCCACTCACTGATGGGCAGGGATTGATGAATGCCTATGCGTCCCAGCCGAAATTATTGGAAGACGACTGGTACCACATGTATTGGGTGTGGCGGGACACTCCGGACTGTGAAACCAACCATGACCTTTCCTATATCAAAAGCCCGGATATGAAAAGTTGGTACAACGCCTTTGGAAAGATAGTCCCCATGCCGGTAACCTTCGATCAAAAATCAGTCATTGTAGCCCCGGTTCCGGCTGGCGGTGGCATTATTAATTTGGCGGCAAAGTTAGTTTTGGATGAAGAGCAAAATCCTATCATGGCCTTTCACAAATACGATGAGGAAGGCAACCTACAGTTTTATGTGACTTGGATTCAAGATGAAACATGGAGAACCAAGCAAGTAACTGATTGGGATTACCGTTGGGAGTTTTCGGGCAGGGGAAGCATTGTGTTTGAGGTGAGGTTGGGGGATTTTAAACGAAGGTCTGACGGAAATTACGAATTGGGTTATTCGCATGTCAAATACGGGGAGGGAACTATCCTGTTGGATGGCCAACTGAACCCGATTGGAGAGGTGATGAAACCTGCTTCCTTTATAGCTGAACAGAAGCCAGAAGGAGATTTTCCGGGACTTTTAGTCAGGTCTGCCGCAGATAAAGGCGGGGCAGAAGATGGCAAAACTTATTTGTTGAAGTGGGAGACCTTGCCTCAAAACAGAGACAGACCCCACCCCGAACCCCTCCCTGGACCTAGTGCTTTGTACCTTTATATGTTGGAATGATTAAGTCACCTCCTTTTTCACGCAACGAGCGCAACGATTGGGCGGAGGACGCTACGAATTATTAAAACGCTATGTGAATTACTGTAAACTATGTGGCAAAAAAAAAGACCACGAAGGGCACAAAGAAGGCACAAAGGACACCAAGTTTTTTTAAAATTCCGCATGCTCCTTTTTTCACGCAACGGACGCAACGATGGCGCAGCGTACGCAACGATTTCCTAAACTCTATGTGAACTACTGTGAACTATGAAGCAATAAAAAAGACCGCAAAGGGCACAAAGACGGCACAAAGGAAACCAAGTTTTTTAAATTCTGCATGCTCTTTTTTTTCACGCAACGGACGCAACGATGGCGCAGCCTACGCAACGGACTTCAAAAACTTCTATGTAAACTAATGTGCCCTATGTGGTTAAAAAAAAGACCACGGAGAGCACAAAAGAGTCACAATAAACACCAAGCTTAAAAAAACCTTCGTGTCCTCTGTGAAACCTTTGAGTCCTTCGTGGTCCCCTTTTAATTTTATTTTTTATAGTATGAATTTCTAGCGGAATCAATTTTTGTTCACATCCATGATCTCAACGTCGAAAATCAGGATGGAATTTGCTGGAATGTCCGCACCGGCTCCTCTGCTGCCGTAGGCTAGGGGAGAGGGGATGATGAACTTGGCTTTATCTCCTTTTTTGAGTAGACTCAGCCCTTCATCCCATCCTGGAATCACCTGACCAACGCCAACCTGTAAGTCAAACGGGCCATATCCTCCGCCTTGATCCCGCTGAGGATTATAGATGTTGTTTGCTTCGGCCACTTCTTTGATACTCGTGTCGAAAATCTGACCGTTAAGTAAATAGCCTGCATAGTGAACCGACGCCTGATCACCTTCTTCTATAGCAGGACCATTTCCTTCTTTTTCAATGATGTAATAAAGACCGGATTCGGTTTTCGTTCCCTGTAAGTTATTGTCCTTTACATATTCTTCAATAACCTTGTTTTCCAGTTCTAATTGGCCTGATGCCTTTGCTACCTCATCTTCCTGAGCCTTTAGTTGTAGGTCGTTGAAATAAGCCATGGTTTTTTCCTCATCCAATACATCGATCACTCCAATCTGAATTTTGATGTTTTCTTCTTGCTGTAGAAATGGCGGCATGTTGTCTTCGAAAATTTTGGCAGCGGGAGCCTCTAGGACAATGCTGTCTCCCTTTTTCAGGTTGATAAAGATTTCATCCATAAATCCAACCTTTGAGAGGGAGTCATAATATTGCAGGTATCCGGGCATTCCCTGATCCTTGGTCGAGATAAAGGTACTGTCATTTGAGTTTTGAACACTCAAATGATAGATGATAAAGTCACCGTCATTGGGAGCTTCGGTACCTTCTTGTATATAGGTATATTCCTGCCCATCCGAGGTAGTTGCCGTTTTTTTCTGATTACAAGATGCTATTATTCCTGACATGATAAACAGTGCCAGGTAAAAAAATAAGCGATTTGAATGTTTCATAAGGGGTTTTAAATTGATTATTTAATTAAACTAGGGGCGCTGTTGCTCAAAAACAAAAACGCCTTTTTTATTTGCGGAGATAATATCTACCAACCCATCGTTGGTAATATCTTGGGTGATCACATGTACACCGACACCAGAGTCATCGTCTACTTCGTGCCCAATCCAGCGCGGGGTTTCTCCCGGCTTAAATTCATACCAATAAACATAAGGCGTGTCAAACTCCCCGGGATCAGCTCCCATGTGTGCAAAATAACGCTTTCCGGTTACTAGATCCAAATGCCCGTCATTGTTGACATCAACAAGCTCCAAACCATGGGTTTGTGTAAACAGATCGTCAATATCATGGGTTTTCCAAGAAATATTTCCTTCATTATCCTTAATCTGCTCGTGCCACCACATGCCAAGCTGATGGGCGGAAGTGGATATAACATCCTGAAGGCCGTCTCCGTTCACATCAAAGGCATACATTTGCGCAGCGGCTTCGCCCAAGTCCGCAGAGTGAAATTTCCAGGGTCCTTTGGTTGGTTCTGTTGGTGCTTCCCACCATCCTTCTGTGATGATGACATCCATCCGACCGTTATCATTCATGTCTCCAACGCCCAATCCATGTGCATATTGGGCAGTTCCAGGACTTTCTGGCTCACTTATCATGTATTTCTTCCAAGTCAAATCTGAATCGGAACTGGGTGATTTGAACCACACCATTTCTCCCGTTGCAGGGATACTGCCGACCAAATCAATTCGCCCATCTCCATCGATGTCGTAAAATCCGGCAGATTCGTTGCCCAAGGATTCCGTTATAATGTGGACCTTCCAATGTCCCGGTTCATTTTTGGGATTTTCAAACCATTGTACTTCCTTTCCCGGAAATCCAATTCGCACAAAATCCACCCACCCGTCATGATTCACATCCATGCCGTAACTTATAAATGCATCACTATACCCTTTGTCATATTGGAAGGATTTTACCGGCGCCAACTCGTGGATTTTCCAATCCGGTGCCTCAAACCAGTAAGGACCAGCCATAACATCAATCAGCCCATCTTGGTTGATATCGCCAACTGCGGCTCCTTCAGCTATAAAATCTGTCAATAAGGTATGTTTCTTAAAGGAAATCAAATCACCCGATATAGCATCCGGACCTTTTTCCCCACAACTTGGGAAAGCGGAGACAAAGATAAGGAAGAGGAAGGGATTGGTTATTCCTTTCTGCAACAATTTATTTAGATTATTTTTCATCATGTACGGGGATTTTTTACCTGACTTGTAACAGATAGGTCATCAAGTCATTAAATTGGTCCTGATCTAATGCACTACTGAATGAATCAGGCATAAGCGTAATTTTTGACGCAATTTGCTCACTGATCTCGTTTTTTGGGATGGTAAATTCATTTCCTGATTGATCGGCCATCACGATTACTTGGCCTTCTTCTCTCCGGAAAAGCCCCGACTTGACTTCGCCGTTATTGAGCCGGATATTGTAGGTCCTGAAGTTTTCAGATATATTTCGGTTGGGGTCCAGTACTTTGGTGGCCAATGCCTGTATACCCCAGTTGCCCACCCCATCTAATTGCGGCCCGATAAGACCGCCCTCACCATTTATCTGGTGGCAAATGCTACAATTTTCCTTATAAAGTTTCGTGCCGTTAATTAATGCGTCATCCGAAGCATTGAAGCCATCGATACGCTCCGCTATTAACTGTTGCCGCTCTTCGCTAATTGGAGTGAGGTTTTCAGTGAGTGAGGTGAATCCTTCTGTTTGTGCGGGAGAGGCATTGGAGAGAAAATTCTCTTCCACGTTTCTGGCTTTCAGAATCCGAGCAGGGGCATTACCCTCCCGAATATGATTCAATAGCTCCGTTTTACCCTCCGGGGATTTGACCAAATTTGCGGCAATCGCAGTTTGCATTTCAATGGGGGATGCTTTCAATCCCTGGCCCAAAGCTCTCCTAACATTGGGTCCCGTACTCTGACCAATAGCATTGGCTATCCGTTGCCTAAACGCAATTGAACTTTCCGGGTTATTCATTATTCCGCTTAAATAGGCAAGATGCTCTTCTGAATTTATCCGCATCAATGAGACGGCTGCGTCACCGCGGATAACATCATCAGCTTGGGGATCTAGGACTATTTTTTTAAGCGAATTGCCCAGCCCTGAAAACTTATATTTGCCCGCCATGCTTATCGCAAATGCGAGATGATCTTTGGAATCCTCTTTCAATTCATAAGTGTTGTCAGCAAATGCCCGAACGGGTTCCTCGCTCAAGTTTTGAAACCAGCTGATTAAATAAACGGGAACAGGTTTGCCCCGTTGATCAAAACCCTCCTCGACGGCCCCGGCCCATTGATAAGCTGGATGTTCCGAAGTATTGGAT
>DATHWC010000234.1:0-5895 GCA_035460985.1 Lunatimonas sp. | reverse complement strand
TTACCAAAACAAGCGTTTGGGAAATCACCAGGCAGCTCGCCTCTATTTTTGGTCGCTACCTGTAGGGATATTGCTCGCCACAGGAATTGCAGCGGTTGCATACGGTGTTCATATTGTAATCCTAACAGTTGGTATCGGCTTCGCATTGGTCACCATCATCATCATCATACCTTTTTCCAATTTATTTTTCATTAAATATGATGCCTATTTGAGTGAACTTAACTCACTGACTGTCCGTGTTGACCAAAGTTCAGCGAATCTTTCCTTTCTACGTTCACAAATTAATCCCCATTTTTTATTTAACATACTAAATACCTTATACGGTGCTGCGTTACAGGAAAATGCGGATAAAACCGCTTCAGGCATCCAAAAGCTGGGAGATATGATGCGCTTTATGCTGCATGAGAATACAATGGAAAAAATCCCAGTAGAACGCGAAAAAGATTACCTGATCAATTACGTGGACCTTCAGGAATTGCGCATCAAAGGCCAGGAAAATATCGCATTGACTTTTATTAAGCCGGACTCCACCTGCACGGGAGAGATTGCTCCGATGCTGTTGATCCCCTTTATAGAAAACGCATTCAAACATGGCATTAGCATGCAAAAAAAATCCTGGGTCAATATTCATTTAAGATGCCTGGCTGGGTCTGTGCATCTGGATGTCACAAACAGCATCCACCGGACTACTTCGAACGACCCTGAATACAAGGCATCTGGAATTGGACTGGAAAACGTAAGGCAGCGGTTGAAGTTACTGTATTCAGGGAAGCATGAGCTCACAATAAGAGAAAATGATACCGAGTATTTTGTACATTTAAGCATTCAACTTTAACAAAACATAAAACCTTTTTACCGCTTAACATCATGCTGACCGCAATTGCAATTGATGATGAACCCATGGCCTTGGAGGTCGTAAAATCCCATGCCTCCAAAGTTCCGTTTTTGGATTTAAATGGCGTGTTTACCAATGCCATCAAGGCATTGGAGCATTTAAAATCCAATCCTGTTGATCTTATTTTCATGGATATAAAGATGCCTGATATTTCGGGGATAGAACTGGCTACGCTGATTCCGGAAAAAACCATGGTGATTTTCACTACCGCCTATTCCGAGCACGCCGTAAAGGGTTTTGAGTTGGAAGCCATGGACTATTTGCTTAAGCCTTTTGCGTTGGGAAGATTTCTTCAGGCCTGCCAAAAAGCACAGGAATGGCACAACTTGAGGAACAGGGAGTCGAACTGTTCCTTGTTTATCAAGACCGGGTATGATCAAGTTAAGATCAATTTCGAAGATTTGCTATACTGCGAGGCAAAAGGGAATTATGTAAGTTTTCACCTAGGCGAAAAGGAGATACTGAGTAGAATGACGCTTTCTGAGACAGAGAAGCTTCTGCCAAGTACCTTTGTTAAGACACACCGCTCATTTGTAGCCAACCTCTCCCATATCCAAAAAATCGAACGGCATCAAGTAACTTTTAACAGCAAAACCATCCCCATCAGCAGCACCTTCTACGAACCCCTCCTTGAAGAAATCGCAAAAAATCAATAGGTTAGTAGGTTAGTGATTAGTGGGTTACGATGGGTTATGGGTTATGGGTTGACGATGGCCATGCCTAAAAAGTGTTGACCGTTTACTGCTAATTTTAATTCATAACTCAAAAAATCACAACCACCTCTTCCTCTTAAAATAAAACAACATCAACAACGCAGACAACAGCATAAATCCCATCACGCCAAAATACCCATACCGCCAAGTTAATTCAGGCATATAGTTGAAGTTCATCCCATAAACCCCTGCGACAAATGTAAGTGGAATGAAAATGGTGGCGATAATTGTCAGGACCTTCATGATCTCATTCATTTTATTGGAGACACTGTTCATATACAGGTCCAATAAACCTGTGGCCATATCACGGAAAACCTCAATCGTTTCAATGACTTGAATCGTATGATCGTAAAGATCCCGTATAAAAACCTGTGTGTTTTTTTCAATAGTAGGTTCCTCAATTTTGGAAAATTGGCTGATAACCTCTCTTAATGGGTAAACCGATCGACGCAGACTGATGATTTCGCGTCGCAATATATGCAGACGGCCCAGGGAATCCTTGCCGGGATTATCCAATAGTTCTAGCTCCATCTCTTCTAATCTTTCCCCAAGCACCTCCAAAACAACAAAATAATGATCGACAACTGCATCCATCAACGCATATAGCAAATACCCCGCTCCCCGTTTTCGGATCAACCCTTTTCCCTCCCTTATCCGAGTACGGACATTCTCAAAGACGTCCCCTGTTTTCTCCTGAAAAGTCACCAGCAGGCTCCCCTGCAACACAAAACTCAACTGTTCCTCAACTATGGAACCGTCACCAGGGTGAATCATGCACATCCTTAGCACAATGTGCAGGTAGTTTTCGTGCTCTTCCAGTTTAGGCCGTTGGCCTACACTCAGGATATCTTCCATCGTCAACTTATGGAGCTCCAGATACTGGCATATTTCCGCCACCTTTTCCTCGTCATGCAGTCCGTCAATGTTCACCCACCTTGTCCCCTGTTCAGTTGGGTCGCTGGGTTCCGAAATAAACTGGATAACTTCCATTACTGAATTAGGTTTCTTTTCATTATAAAAATCCTCGCCCGACTTCATAACGGAAAAATCTACTTCTTCCATTTTTTTCTCCCCGGTAAATACAAGGGTGCCCGGAGCCAATCCGGCTTTAAGTTTTCTCTTATATTTTCTTTTTCCCATTTAATTTTTAGTAATTTTCTTGGTATCGACTACGATTTCATTTTTCTATCCAAAAGTATAGCTTTATTAGCTTTAAACATCCTAATCAACGTTGATGAAAACTCTCAGAAACAAAACTCAATACCTCAGGCAAGGAAGATCTCCAATATCCCCAAGTGTGACCTCCGTCCCTAACTCGGAATTCGTGGGGAACCTCCTTTTGCCGCATGGCGATATGCACAAGACTGTTTCCTTCATAGAGGAAATCATCATCCCCGCAGTCAAAATACCAACGCACAGACTTCATATCTTCCAGCGAATTTAACTCAATCTGTCGTAAAGCTTGGTGCTTATCATAATAGGCCTGAAGGGCATTGGGGGATTTAACGTTTACCTTATTATTCTCCAGACCCTCCTTGAAACCTTCAAAGGTGTTGCTTCGAAGGGAAGCACTCAATGGGCATGCGGAGGAAAAGAGATCCGGTCGGTGCATGGCATAGAAAAAGGACCCTCCCCCTCCCATGGAAAGTCCCGCAATGGCCCGGTAGCGCTTATCGGTCTTAATCCGGTATTTTTTCTCCACAAATGGAAGGAACTCCTCAAAAAAGAAATCCTCATAACGCCACTCGTTGTTGACATCATTGAAATACCCCCGCTGTCCGGTGTTTGCATCGGGCATAACGATAATCATCGACGTCGCTGATCCGTCCTCAATGACCCTGTCCGCGATATGCTGCACTTCGCCAAACTGTATCCAACCAGTCTGATCATCTCCCGCTCCATGCAACAAATAAAGGACCGGATAGGACCGCTCAGACTCCTCATAGCCTGGAGGTAGGTATACGGCATAGTTGCGGGTCATATTCAAAATGTTGCTCTCCAAGCTCAACTTGTCGTACACCCGGCTTTGTTGGGAATAAGCCAGGGGAGAAATAAGAAATAGGAAAAGTAGAAATGATACAAAATTTTTCATGTGGTTATTTTTGACGGTTTAAATAAATTAATTGTTCGTATTTAGCATTCATCTGAGAATTAAGCCTCTCTTCTCCAAAAGGTTGAATAAATTCCGTGTACAAACTAAGTAATTTACAACATATTTTACAAAGCTAGGAAATTATTAGTGGGATGGGGATTGTTGGGTGTGTAAACCTTACCATCCTCCTATGCTGAACCCGGTAAATTTTCCCGTTCTAAACTAAAGCATCGGACTGTTTTACCTCCATACCAGGCCTACAACCTTTCTGTGCCCCTCCAAGAATCCGAAGGAAATACCCGGTGGTATTTTCAGCATCTAAGTCATGACTTTTTTCGATGACCCCATTTTCAATCCACCCCATTTCCGGTGTGGGAGGTGGCGTAATGGTAGCCACTAAGGGAATGTCATCATCGAAGGTTTCGAACACACCATTCTTTACAAATCAGTTGGGGCATGTTGTTTGTTTATTTATTAATCAAACTAATTAAAACTACTTTGCCATGAAAAATTTAAATATAAGCACAATCGTATTGCTTTTAACTTTTCTAACTCTCTTTAGCGGTTGCAGTGTAATCGGAGACATATTTGAAGCCGGCATGTGGGTCGGGCTTATTGGTGCAGTATTGGTCGTTGTATTAATTATTTGGATTATACGGAAACTAATGGGTTAAATGGGGCGAATTTGCCCCACCGCTACCATTTTAAATCTAAAATTATCACTTAACTGTCCGCTCCGTTGTAATATTTTTTTTAAAATGCGGATCTATTCCCCTATTGATTCTAAAACTTTCTTCAACCCTCTCATTTCTGTCTCCAAACCCAGTTTTGCATCTCTGTTTGTATCATGATTAAGAATTCCAATCGGTCCATTATACTTACTTTGAATCACAACCCGGATCATCTCTTCCTCCACATCTCCTTCCCCAATCGGAAAAAATTTTTCATTATCATTACTCTTTAATCCTGCTAGATTAACGGCAAATAGATAGGGAACTATCTTAGGGAAAAATTCAGGGAATCGCTGATGCTGTGTCTGGGCATGATGGAAATTATAAACCATACCTATGTTAGGCAAATCCAACTTCTCAATAATGGCAAGTTGGTTTTCCGGTTCCCCGTACCAGCCTCGGTGATTATAGAGTGCCACTTGACAGCCAAGGGCTGCTGCCCGCTTAGCTATGTAGCTAACAGTTTCTGCCATTGATGCCACTTTTTGTTCCTGGCTCAAATCATTAAATCCTTCCCCACCATTGATGTTAAGCCAAATTTGTGTTTTGACATCGTTACGTTCCAGAAAATCAAAGATTTCCTGTACATGAGGGTTTTTGGAAGGATTCTGATCCGTATTCATCCAAAATCCCTGCAATGTAATACCGTATTTATTTAACGCTTCCCATTCCGCATCAAAAGTAGGAATATGTTCTTCTCTCCAGTCATAGGCAAGCATTCCAAAATTCAGCTCTTTGAGCATTCGTGCACGCTCTTCGGAATTTCGCTTTTCCGAATCATAAGGTACAATACACCATGCAAGGAGATTTTCTTGGGCAAATAAAAAACTTTCTCTATTGGTTGCTTCCTGGGCAATGATTTCTTGTCCAAAACCAACGAGTAAAAAAAACATCAGGAAAAGTTTTGTGTATGGATTGAATTGGGCACAATTTGATTTGTTATGCATTGTTTTCATTCGATAAATTTTGTGATAAAAGAAAATTCAAAATACCTTAACGGCGACAATGCTTTTTACTCTTTAAATAAAAGGACAGACGCTTATGCGGCTTCTAAATTAAAAAATTATCACCAATTTGGCAAAAACAAAAAGGAAGACCGGAACTCAGGAAGTATACTTGAAGATGCGATTATCCAATTGGATTCCTTGGACAAAATTGGGCAATTGAAAAAACCCAGTCAATATGGAAACACAATTGAGGAGCGTCTTTTTAACGTCGGATTGGAATTGAGCATTACTTGGATAAACCGCATCCTCTTTCTCCGACTCTGGATTGAATTGCTGAAGAGTGCCTACTATAAAGCGGCAAATCCAGAACCCGCAAACAGCTCGCCATAGGCGGATTGAAATACCACTGCCTCTCAAAAAATTCTAAAATTCGGAAAAACTGGAATACCTTTTTTTCAATAAATCCATCATCCAAACATTTACATCCCACTGATCTACCAAAGGCACTCCCGTCTTA
>DATHWC010000233.1:0-22454 GCA_035460985.1 Lunatimonas sp. | reverse complement strand
ATTTGATAGTAGCTCATAGGTTTACTGTAATTTACCTTTTAATATTTTAATCTTTGGGGAAGGATTTTTTTTTCTAAGTAACAGGGAAAAGACGGGGAAAGCTAATGATCTCTGCTATAAATGTCTGCCCATCATGAAAGTACCTATTCTTTCAGTACCTTTCCAATTAGTAAAAATTACCTGAAATAAAGTAAATTGTCTTTTAAAAAAAAGTATAATTCCTTCCCACAGAAATATTGATTATCTTTGTTATAAATATGCATCAGCCTTATTTAGGTTTCCCTACTTTCTAAATATTTGAAAATGATAGAACTTATGTTTGGTTTATATTCAGCTTTCGTTGATTTTAGATTGATCAGAAACAGGTTCTCTTTTCTACCAATCAAAAATAAGATCATCTTTCCGAATCTTGCAGGCATCCACGGGTGTGCCTAGCCTGTCCTATTAACTTTATTCGCCACCTTTTTGCTATTGTAAAAAACTCGTAGAATAAAGTTCTTTTTACTTAGGACGAATTATCATCTTAATCATTATTCATTCGGCAAACTAATACCTCTATATTATTGGTAGGTATTATTGTGTGTATTTAAAATTATTATAATGGCGAAATTTGGAAAAAGTTTAAAAGAACCTACTAAAAATATAAAAGAGAAAAAACAAGAGAAAATTTTGAAAAAGATAGAAGAAAAAATAAACAAGAAGCGAAATAAAAGATAAATTTCTTGGTAATAAGAGTCAGCCGTGAAAGGCTGGCTTTTTTCCATACACAAGCTGTAACCTATCCGTTATTTTATTCATTTGCAGCGTTGTATCTTAAGATTATAGTTTGTACTCCAGAAATTCCCGGTATTTCCTTTCGTATTAAATATTAAAATATCAATTAAAATCGATTAGTGAATGTTTACTATCTAAATTGCAAACCATGAAGACAATTGACAACATCATTATTACAAAATCAGACCAAACTAGAATCCGAAACTATTTCGCAAAAAAAGAATATGGTTTCGAGCTCAGAAACAACTTAAAAATTGTGGAGGAAAAACTTTACTTCAAACCTGTTGATTCCAAGAAAGTTCCTCCAACAGTGGTCACAATGAACTCTAAAGTTAAAGTCAAAAATTTGATGCTTAATAAATCTTTTGAATTAGAACTTGTATATCCGGATGCCGTTGACGTGTCGAACCAAAAGATATCTATATTTAGTCCTATTGGAGCCTCTATGTTCGGTCATTCGCAGGGTAGTGAATTTGCATGGGTAGGACAAAACGGCAAAATTAAATTTACTATCGAAAAAATTGTATATCAGCCAGAATCTGCAGGAGACTACCATTTATGAAGCTTGAAATTTCCTTTAACTTGTCTGACTTGAAGGAATCTGTAAACTGGGGAATTTGGGAAACTAAAAAGTAAAATTAAGCCCCATAATTAGCCCCACAGCTAAAAAAAATAACCCTAACTATCTACAATATAGACATTTAGGGTTACATATAGTGGGAGTTGAGGGATTCGAACCCCCGACCCTCTGCTTGTAAGGCAGATGCTCTGAACCAACTGAGCTAAACTCCCAATATTTCAAAACCTCATTTGGTTTTGTCTATCTGAATAGGTTTGCAAATGTAGCAGTATTTCGATTGATGTCAAATAATACCGCTCAATTTTTTTAACTCTTCCATTCAAGTATCTGAATATCATTCAAAAAAAATCCACATTGTCAGGTGTCAAACTTTATGCCCTGGGCCAAAGGTAGCCGGTTTCCGTAATTGACCGTATTGGTTTGCCGACGCATATAGGATTTCCAAGCATCCGAACCGGATTCTCGGCCACCGCCAGTTTCCTTTTCCCCACCAAAAGCTCCGCCAATCTCCGCACCGGACGTGCCAATATTCACATTGGCTATCCCACAGTCGGACCCTGCGGCGGACAGAAACCGGAATGACTCCCGAACATCAGTACTCATGATTGCCGAGGACAAGCCCTGGGGCACATCATTATGCATCTGAATGGCCTCCTCCAAAGATTTATATTTTATCAGGTATAGAATCGGAGCAAACGTTTCCTCCTTTACCATCGGAAAATGAGCCTCCACCTCGAAAATACATGGCCGCACATAACAGCCGGACTCAAATCCCGAACCTTCCAATACGCCCGGAGCAACTGCTACTCGAGCACCTTCCTTTTCGATTTCTTCAACAGCAGCAAGGTAGCGCCTTACAGCTTCCCGGTCTATCAGTGGACCCATATGGTTGGACTCATCCAATGGATCACCAATTTTCAACTGAGCGTAGGCACTAATAAGACGTTTCTTGACAGCTTCGTACACGTCTTCATGGATAATCAGCCTACGGGTGCTCGTGCATCGCTGCCCGGCAGTACCCACTGCTCCAAAGACAGCACCCCGTATAGCAATATCCAAGTCGGCACTGGGTGTGATGATAATGGCATTGTTGCCTCCTAGCTCCAAGATTGTCTTTCCCAACCGGCCGGCTACGGAGACCGCTACGGATTTCCCCATTCGGGTAGACCCCGTCGCAGAGACGAGTGGAATCCGAGAGTCTTCCGCCATCCATGCCCCCACATCGGCCCCTCCACAGATCAATCCTGATATTGCCTCAGGAAATCCGTTTTGGGCAAATACTTCAGCAGCAATTTTTTGGCAGGCAATGGCTGTCAGTGGCGTCTTTTCAGATGGCTTCCAAACACACACATTGCCACAGACCCAAGCAATCATGGCATTCCAGGACCAAACGGCCACCGGGAAGTTGAAGGCTGAAATAATTCCGACGATACCCAAGGGGTGCCATTGTTCCATCATCGTATGATTAACCCGCTCGGAAGGCAAAGTCAGTCCATAGAGTTGTCGGGACAAACCCACAGCAAAGTCGCAGATATCAATCATCTCCTGAACCTCTCCCAATCCCTCCTGGTAGGATTTACCCATTTCATAGGAAACCAAACTTCCCAAATCTTCCTTTTTCTCCCTCAGGGCCATACCGATCTGGCGGACAATCTCACCACGCCTAGGCGCTGGCACATCTCTCCAGACTGAAAATGCCATTTGAAGACCATCGAGCAATCGATCATAGGACTTCCGGTCTGTTTGGCCGGCTTTTGCAATCAGCTTTCCGTCTACGGGAGAAAAGGATTCAAGATATTCACCGGTTGATGAATACCATGATTTTCCTGAACTTGTCCCCATATTTTCAGAAGAAAGCCCCAAATTTGACAAGAATGACTGTAGGGAGGTGGAATTCATAAGACTTAATCAAAATGTAGATACCGTAAAAATAGTCAAAACTAATAGGAATGAAAAAGGCCATTCCCTAAAGAACGGCCTTTTGTCAGAGAGTAATAAATGTGGGTTAAATTAAGGCTTGATATCGTAATACGATCGCTGCCCGTTGGGATATACACCCAAGATGCTCACTTCCTCACCTTTGTAGTTTTTAAGTGCTTCGCTCACTTCTTCCGCAGAGGTGATCCGAATTCTACCAATCTTCGTGATGATGAATCCAGGCTTCAGCCCTGCTTCCGTCCATTGTTCATTTTCTATACTTGTGATCGCCGCTCCACCTTCGATGTCGAGCCTTTCCTTCACATTATTTTTAATATCTTCAAAGACTACTCCTTCAAACTCCTCGCGCTTAGGTACCTCTCTGACAACTACCTTAGTGGTTCCCGAGAAATTTCTCAACGTAGCCGTTGCGTTCATTTCTTTTCCATCCCTTAAGAATGTGATGTCTACCTTATCGCCAGGACGCTTACGGGCGACCCTTTCCTGAAGAGCAGACGTAGTATATGTGTTGTATCCGTCAATAGCTATGATCACATCTCCTTTTTTAAGCCCAGCTTCTTCGCCGCCGCTTCCTTCATTCACACCAACTACATAAACTCCACGTGAAGTTTTAATTGTCACACCCTCCTCTTTTTCAAGTTCAGGAGTTATATCTCGGATAGTCACACCGATTAACCCACGTTGCACTGTTCCGTGCTCCAATAAATCTTCAGTTACTTTTTTCACTATAGCACTCGGTACAGCAAATGAATACCCACTAAACCCTCCTGTCCTTGATGCAATCGCAGTGTTTATTCCGATTATTTCACCTGATAGGTTGACTAAAGGCCCTCCGGAATTTCCCGGATTCACTGCAGCATCGGTCTGAATGAAGGATTCAACCTGCAAATTATTCTCATCCCTTAAAATCCGGATATTTCTTGCCTTGGCACTGATAATACCCGCTGTCACGGTAGAGTTAAGTTCGTAGGGATTTCCCACCGCAAGTACCCATTCTCCAACCTTAGCTACATCCGAATCACCAAATGGAATAAATGGAAGTCCAGATTCTTCGATTTTCAACAAAGCCAAATCGGTGGTTGGATCGGTTCCAATAACTTTCGCCACATACCTTCTATTATCCTCCAGGGTGATGTCAACCTTCGTTGCGTTTTCGATCACGTGATTATTGGTCACTATGTACCCGTCTTGAGAAATTAACACTCCTGATCCGGAGCTTCTGCCTTCCCTTGGAGGTGCTTCGCCGCGTGGAGACGGAGATCTAAAACCAAAGAACTCTTCTAAGGGATCTACCCCGCCTTGCCTGCTAGTGACCGAAACAGAACTGCTGACATGCACTACCGCAGGGGTTACCACCTCAGCAGCCGCCACAAAGTTTATTCCCTCCGGAACAATAAACTTGTCGTCATTCAACCAATTGACAAAACTCGCACTTTGTCGCTCAGCAAATTCAGTCGTTGAGGTTTGGTTTGTCTGGAGTAAGCTCACTCCCAATAAAGCGACTACCCCTCCTATTAAGGAAGCGAGAACGATTCCTAAGAAAAACTGTTTTTTGCTCATTTTTTACCTTTCTTTTAAATTCACTATTACCACGAAATATTTTGAAAATGGTTCTTCCAAAACGATGCCACCTCCCGTTTAACTTAAGGTTTTAACACCTTTTAACCATAACATGGGGAATACTTTGGACGAATGACAACTAATCGCCGACCATTCCATCTATCGAACCATAATCATGCCATCATGTTTGGTTTTATAGGAGAATCGGCCAATGATTTTTTTCCAGCTGAATCACGTATTCTAATAAGTCTAAACTTTTTTAACAAATAACTACTAAATGTAATTTTTTTTGCGCAATTTTCCTATAAATTTGTAATTTCTCGTGAAACCCAACTCACACACAGTGCATTTTTCATTCTTTTTCTCGCCGTCATTATCCTTTTACGCAGGAGTTTGTATTTTCTTTCTTGTATTTTCATCTTTTTCGGAAGCCCAAACATTGGATAATTTGATCAGAAGTGTCGGTTTGGAAAAAACAGATACTGTCATAATGTCGGATTCCATTACTCAACGTCCACTGACTCTTGAAGAAATAATTAAGCGCAATGAAACATATTTTGAACAACTTCAAGTGGGAAGAAGCCGACTGCTAAGGGTTTACGACACGACATATTTATCAGTTGAAATACCCATCATAGAACGCATCATAGAACGCATTAATGAAAGTTTTGAATCTGCGGAAATAAGCTTCAACCTTCAGTACCTTAATGAACTTGAAAATTTGATGGACGGGTATGGCGTACAGGTGAACCGTTGGCAAAATGAAATCAATAGGAGGACCGAAAATTACCTTGAAATTGGTAGGAATATTGCCGAAATTCGGAATAGTTACAATCGGAGAGTTTCATTTGTGGATTCCGTCGCCCTACCTATCTTAAACCTGCAGTGGGATCTCTTATATACTAGACTGAACAAAACTGACAGTGTATATCGGCATCACCATTCCTTTGCTATTGAGCTTCAAAGCAAATTATCCGGGCTGGTTATCGGCATCAATGATGTGAAAGATGAGGTCAGGGAAAAGCGGCAACTTATCCGAAGTAATCTGTTGCAAAAAGAATCTCCCTATATTTGGCAAAAAGAACCTGCAGGCGAATCCGACCCCATTCTTTCCCTATTTGAGGATTCTCTCATATTGAACAAAGTAATTTTAAGGAGCTATATAAAACGAAACATCTCCTTTACAATTCTCATCGTATTTTTGGGAATTGGTCTTTATGTCTGGTTTACATGGCTTATAAAAACCATTTCAAGAGAAAAAGAATTTTCAACCGTCATTCTGGAACGCACCAATTACCTCACTTTTTCTCCATTGGTTTGCAGTGTCCTGAGCATATTAACTCTGACACCATATATATTGCCCTACCCACCAAACACGGTGATTTTTTCAAGCCTCTTCGGAATGGCAGCCTGCTCTACCATACTCCTTAGACAGGTCCTTTTCACCAAAGTGTTTCGGTTATGGGTTTTTATGGTGCTCAGCCTAGTTATATTTGGAGTCAGCAACCTGTTGATTGAACATTCTTTTCAAGAAAGGTTTTACCTTATAGGCTTGTCCGTTATTGGTATTGCCATTGGACTGAATGCACGTTACCTTATCCAAAGAAAGCCGGATCATTACCCTCAATATTTGATCTACCTGATCTACCTATACCTTTCAATGCAATTACTTGCGGTTTTGTTTCAATTATTCGGCAGATTTAGTCTCGGCAAGTTATTAGCCGTAACCTCTACCTTGAGTACCATGCAGGCGATCAGCTTATACATGTTTGTCCTTGTGATAATGGAGGCTTTATACCTACAATCTGAAGTAGCCCAGTCCAACCAAAAAGAATATACCAATTACCTCAACTACAAAAACATATACCGTCGGCTAAACAAAATATTTATAACCCTGGCGATATTCATGTGGGTCTATTTTTTGACGTTAAATCTTTCCATTGATGATTATATTTTTAATACCATTTCAACATTTCTGTCAGAAGAACGCACTATAGGAAATAGTTCTTTTACTTTCGGAAGTATACTGGTTTTTATACTTGTCATTTGGGTTGCATCCGTTTTGGCCAAAAATATCGCTTATTTTGCCACCATTAAGGACAGTGAAAAAGCCGACTTGCGTGATAAGCGTCTAGGCTCATCCATCCTGCTGATCAGGTTGGCGGTATTGATTGTCGGTTTTTTTGCAGCGTTGACATTTTCCGGGATCTCTTTGGACAAGCTGGCCATTGTCCTTGGTGCGCTCAGTGTGGGTATTGGTTTTGGCCTACAGACTATTGTTAACAATCTGGTATCAGGAATCATACTGGCCTTTGAAAGGCCCATTCAAATCGGAGATGCCATCGAAGTGGGTGGCCGATCAGGCGTAGTAAAGGAAGTGGGCATACGTTCCAGCACATTACAATCCTATGACGGATCCGAGGTGATTATCCCAAACGGGGATCTACTGTCCCAACACTTGATTAACTGGACGCTTTCTGACCGCAAAAGGAGAATTGAAATCATAATTGGCGTTGCCTACGGTTCTAACCTTAAATTGGTTCAGGAAGTACTTTTGGAGGTAATGAAGAAAAATGAAATTCTCTCCATACCAGAGCCTCGGGTATTTGTACACAACTTTGCGGACAGTGCCGTAGAGTTCAGGATGCTTTTTTGG
The DNA here is from genome assembly GCA_035460985.1 of Lunatimonas sp. Lineage (GTDB taxonomy): Bacteria > Bacteroidota > Bacteroidia > Cytophagales > Cyclobacteriaceae > Lunatibacter. The sequence goes on along the minus strand of DATHWC010000233.1, from coordinate 14,946 downwards.
GTAAGTAATTTCGACACCTGGCTAGGAGTTAAAAATCAAGTTATGGTGGACACCTATGAAGCCTTCGATGCTTCAGGCATCGAAATCCCATTTCCCCAGCGGGATATTCATGTCCGAACTAACCTATCTGAAAAGCCTTCTGATTCAAAGGAAGAAATCTAATCTTTTCGTAAGGAAAGCGGCATCTGCTCAAAGGGAAAGAGGGGTTTTCTTCTGTTTTTATACGGCAGGTTTTGCATATCGGCACGTGTCACTCCCGGGGTATTCACCCGAATCAACTGTTTACATACTGGCATATAAGCCGCTAAAGGTGCATTAACACCTTTTGCTACTAATATCTGATAATCCTCGGGATTGATACCCGATTGAATAAGTTGCTGAAGACTAAAAGGCACTACACGGCGTGAGGTTATCATCACCGTATTTCCTTCTTTAGTTTCAACAATGGCTGTCTCTCCCATATCAAAATTTACCTGACCTCCATGGCGGGGCTGATTCTCCGTAAATTTGCCGTCCACCAATCTCAAAACCTTTCCTTCAAGCAGCATAGGGGCACCATGATTACGGTCTGTTTTTCCACCGACTATCACCGAGATATCATCCTCTGGCTTGAATGCTTTAAGAAATCTAACCGCCTCTGGATCATAGATGCAAACAAAAGATCTACCCATTGCATTTTCCTGAAGAATTTTTAATAAAAAAGTGCTATCCCCCGGTGAACCTCCACCCACATTATCTCCCATATCCAAAAGTAACAGTGGACTTGCAGCTTCTCTTACTTCAGGAATCAAATCTTCCAAACCTATTTTTTTTCCAGAAAAATCGCTATGATGATTTTCCAAATAACGCTGCAATTCTGTCAGCGTCTCCAGTGCTAAAGCATCATCTCCATCGGAAACCACTATAAGACTGCTGCCCATCTCTGGCACATCTGCATAGGGAAACCCCAAGACTATGCTGGTAGACATGATTCCAGGACGAGCAGCCAAATTGGCTGACAATTGATATAATTCCAGACAGGGACTTGAACCGGTATGCTGCATTTCAATGCTTATGGCCATAGGCAACTGAACTGCCTTCATGGTTGGTCTACGCCCATCTGATAATACGTCGAGCAAAATTCCAGCCGCCTCTTTGCCAACTTCCCGCTGATCTATATGAGGATTGGTTTTGTAGGCAACTAGGGCATCCACAGCATCCACCATTTGCTCACTCAAATTACAGTGCGGATCGATGGTGCCCACTATGGGTATAGCCGGACCTACCTGAGAACGAACCCACGAAAGCCAGTATCCGTCAAAATCAGGAATCCCAACCGCTACAGCCGCACCATGAGGCACCACCATCAACCCATCCAAAGGCAGGGATTTCAGCAGGTGGTCCTGTAATGTTGCCATCAGCTTCTTCGCTGTACCGGAGCTTATCGTCCCACTGGGCGTGGCTTCGGCGTACAGAATTGGGATGATTTCTAAGTTATCCTCCCTCTCCAACACCTCCAAAATCCCACCTATTTCATGATAAGCGGTTCTATACTCCTCACAAATTTTTTTGCCAGTTAACAGGTGACCATTTTCAAAGTCAGACCATTCTGTTGAGGATGATAAGAACGTATTTGACTCGTGGTAAATACCCAAAATACCGATTCGTAATTTGCCGGAGATTCTACTTTTTGGCAGGGGGCTATCCTTATCATTGGGCATATTTTTATCAAGTTTGCTCATTGTCCTTACATTTATCCATCCATGCTTTTAATTAGTTTCAGAAACCAAACCATTCTTAATTGAAAAAAGACATGCCTTTCGACATGCCTCTTTATTTTTAGAATAGGGTTACTAGCCTTTGTAATTTACTACATTTTGCTTGGAAACACCCAAGCCTTCAACGCCTAATTCCACTACGTCTCCCTCTTTCAGGTAGACCGGAGGCTTAAAGCCCATACCTACTCCTGACGGGGTGCCCGTACTTATAATATCACCGGGAAGCAGCGTCATATACTGACTGATGTAACTCACCAAGGTAGGCACATTAAATACCAAGTCAGACGTACTGCTATCCTGGACAGTTTTTCCATTTACCTTAAGCCAAAGGCTCAGGTTATTTGGATCTGGGATTTCATCCCTTGTGACCAGAAATGGCCCAAGCGGAGCGAAGGTATCACAGCTTTTGCCTTTTACCCATTGCCCTCCATGTTTTAATTGAAAGTCCCGCTCGCTCACGTCATTGTGCAGGGCATAGCCCGCAATATGGTCATATGCATCCTCTACGGACACATAGCTGGCTTTTTTGCCGATTACGATGGCCAATTCGACCTCCCAATCTGTGGCTTCGGAATTTTTGGGAATAACAATGGTATCGAATGGCCCTGAAAGGGAAGAAGTCGCTTTCATAAACAATACCGGTTGCTGTGGAACATCCATCCCGCTCTCCTTGGCATGAAGTGAATAATTTAATCCGACACAGATGATTTTTGAAGGCTTGTAAACAGGTGGGCCCAAACGCTCGTCAGGAGCAATTTCAGGACAGGAAGCCTGATTCGCTTCCAGCCATTCAGCTAGCTTTTGAATACCCGCCTCATCTCCGAGGAATTCCTCCGACCAGTCAGTTCCAAATGCACTTACATCCAGCCGCTTTCCTTCTGCGGTTTCTATTCCCGGCTTTTCTTTTCCGGCTTTTCCAAATCGTATTAGTTTCATATGATTATAATTGTTTTTCAATGGCCATATGGAATCTCGCAATGACAATCATCCCACTGAGTGACGTGCTCGTCATGCTCGATTTCATGTGTTTATAATTTGTTTTTCAGAGGTCACATGGAATCTCGCATGGCAATAATCATCCCAGTGTGTGGCGATTTTCGTCATGCTCGATTTCATGGTTTATTTTATGGTGTTACAATCATTTACATTTTTAAATGCGAGAATCCCCCGTCTACCAAATAATCCGCTCCAGTGAGGAATTCCGCTTGGTCCGAGGCTAAGAAAACCGCCATGTTGGCTACTTCTTCGGGAATACCCATTCTTCCGATAGGCTGGGTTGCGGCCAGCTTATCAAACATCTCCTGTTCTCTTCCTGGGTAGGTTTTAGCAAGATACCCATCCACAAATGGGGTATGAATCCTGGCCGGAGAAATGGCATTTACGCGTATTTTATGCTCTACATAATCCCTTGCCATAGATAGGGTCATGGTAAGTACCGCCCCCTTTGTCATGGAATAAGCAAACCGGTCTGGAATACCAACCGTAGCTGCTACGGATGCCATATTAATGATCACACCGCCCCCTTGTTCCTTCATCCTGCCGATTACTGCATGCGAGCAGTTGTAAACGCCCTTAATGTTGACGTTGTAAAGTCTGTCCAAGTCACTTTCTTCGGTCTGCTCCAAATTGCCGACATGGGCAACTCCGGCATTGTTTATTAAAACATCTATGTTGCCGGAAATCTGAGTCACAACATCCTTAATTTGCTCTTGATTGGAAACATCCGCTTGATAGAAGGAAACTGAAAAGCCTTCAGTTTGAAGACCTTTAGCTACATTTTCTCCCGATTCTTTATTAAAATCCAAGATATAAACGTTGGCACCCTCTTTGGCAAACCGCTTAGTAATAGCCAGTCCAATCCCACTGGCACCACCGGTGACCAGCACATTTTTGTTCTTCATTTAAGTTTATTTTTGTGTTAATTGAAATAATTTATTTCGACCAGGGGAACTTGGGGTCATTTACTTTCTAACAGATAATCCCTCTACTTTCCCAGCATGGGAAAAAGCCGTTTGATATCCTGTTCTGTCGGACGGCTGCCGTATTCGCAGATTTCAAAAGATTCCGCATATTTCACTTGGGACGCTTTCGAAGCACCGTACCATTTTTCCAAAGCAGGTTTTGCTGCCGGACTGACACTGCTCCAACGCTTGTCTCTAAGCCAGGCCTTTCGCTCTTCCTTTCCTTCCGGAACTTCATCTGCATAGCCTCCTATCCAGGGCAGCCACTCATAAAATTGGGATACATGGGCATCCATGGCGTCGATTTTTTTATCTATTACCGATGAAATATCCACCGAAATATCAGCAGAAAATGGGTTGGGCTTTTGGAAGTTGTCCTGAAAATAGAGAAAAACCGGGTTTTTCTTCAGTGGGGGAACATCGGCTGCCACATTGGGAACTCCTACCATGTAGGCTGCATCCTGTACCAGAATAGCAGTATAGCGGTGATCGGGATGGTAGTCATTGGTGCGGTGGGAAATCACAACGTCTGCGTCCCATTCCCTTATCAGCCGGATAATGTCCATCCGTACCGGTAAAGTGGCCAACAGCTCTCCATCGTGATTGTCCAACACATCATAAGTCACTCCCAATCTACGGGCTACTTCTTCAGTCTCCGCCTTTCTTCTTTTGGCCAGCATGCCACCTCCCATTTCCATATGGCCCGCATCCCCGTTGGTCACGGAAACAAACTTCACCTCATGACCCATGGAAACAAAAAGTGCGGCAGTGCCACCACCCTTAATGTCACAGTCATCCGGATGGGCGCCAATCATAATTATCCGCAGTGGCTTTTCCTGTGCCTCGGCAGATTGAAAAGAAAAGCACAGTAAGAGCGTGAGTGAGGTAAGTAATAGTTTCATATTCGGTTTTATGGGTAAATTTAAGTAAAAAGTGAATATACTCATTTAGGTGAATGATACCAATCTGTATAGGCTGATCGGCCGCAGAACTATAAAAAAAGTATTATTGAGTCTCAAAAAAACAGGTAATGGAATGTCTCTTCAAAAGAAATGTATAAATTTAGACGTATTATATTACGCCAGATTTCTGATGGAGAACACACCCGATCTGCTTAAGCAGGTCACCTACGGATTGATTACCTTTACATTGAGCTATCTGATATTGTGGTACGGTAGTTTTATTTTCATCCCCCTGACTTGGGGTGTATTTTTTGCGTTTGCTCTTTTTCCTGTTTCCCATTGGCTGGAGGAAAATCGATTTCCAAGAGGATTGGCGATATTGACTACATTGATTCTCTTTTCTATAAGCATTTTCGGTGTTCTGTTCCTCGTAATCAACCAAATGGTAAGCTTGTTGGCTGATATACCCGAAATAGGAAAACTTTTCCAAACCAAACTGTCGTCCTACCTGCTTGAATTAGAAGAACTCACCGGAATGGACATGTCGGAGGATGACACCTCGTCGTTATTCGCAAATTGGATTAGTGGAGAAAACCTCAATCAAACCATCTTTAATACAGGCAAATCGCTCACTTTAATAGGAATAGTGCCTCTGTTTATTTTTTTATTACTTTATTATCGGGATTTTTTTGTTGCTTTTTTATTACAGGCCTCTGAGCGGAGTAACGATAAAATCCTAGCTTGGGTAGGAGACTCCGGCAAAATTATCCATCAATACCTTATTGGAATGGTCAAAGTAACTGGAATTGTTACGATACTATCCGGTACTTTTTTTTATTTCATGGATATAAAGTATTACCTATTGTTTGCCTTGTTCATCTCTGTAATGAATCTTATCCCCTACATTGGCGTCATCATAAGCTCATTTCTTGTTATCGTTTATGTTTTTCTCACTTCTGACACGCTTTTCTATCCATTATTGACCCTGGGCGTACTCTGGGGTATACAGGTGTTGGAGAATAACCTTATCACCCCTATCGTGGTAGGATCTAAGGTACGGGTGAATGTCTTGGCCGTGGTGCTAGGCATCTTGGTAGGAGGTTCCATTTGGGGAGTGTCAGGAATGGTTTTGTCGATACCTCTAGTGGGTATTTTAAAAATCACACTTGACAGGATACCTTCATTAACGCCCTATGGATACCTTTTGGGAGATGATTTCCCCATTCACGAAAAGCACGAAAACTTCCTCCGGATCCTAAGGCGGAAACTAATTAAAAAATAAAATGTGCGCACGAAAGGATTCGAACCTTCACACCCGAGGGCGCTGCCACCTGAAGACAGTGCGTCTACCAATTTCGCCACGTGCGCATATTTACCCCAAAAATGTGGAAATATTGTGTTCTTAACAAGCAAAAAGAAAAAAACATTACCCCTTGATTTCTCCTTTCGTTTATCTCTTTGAGATTGAGTTTATTCCAGCCATGCACCATTGAGCATTACCCGATTTATGGCTTTCATATTGCTGATATCTTCATAGGGATCTGCATTGAGTAGCAGCAGATCGGCCTTTTTTCCAACCTCAATGGAACCTACTTGATCCTCTATTTTCAAGAATCGGGCATTTTGATACGTAGCCGCATAAATGATCTCAAATGGAGTCATTCCACAGGCTTGGAGAAGTTCCAGCTCCCTGTGATACGCCCAACCGTATTCCGAATTGGGCACATAGGAATGCGATCCTACGGCTAACGTTACTCCTTGGCTATGGGCTAGTCGGGTAAATTCCATCATCTTTGCAAACCCACCATGCCGAACCGAATCTTCTGAATCAGATTCAGGCTCAAAAACGGCAAGGGTAGGACATAGGAAAACGTCATTTTCCACCATTAATTCAAAAATATGGCCTACATTTTCTTGATCCGCATCAAAGTCCATTTGGTTCCACATCTCATATCGCCCTTCCCTGCGGGCATTGTTATCTGCCAATACTTTTTGCTTATAGGCTTCTGCCTGAAAGGGTGATACCAGAGCAAGACCGAATGAGGTGACATGCTCGATTCCCGTCACACCAGTCTGAATGACTTCCCTTGCATCACTTATTTCCAAATGGGCGGTGGAAGGCAGTCCTAATTTGCGGCTTTCATCAGCCGCAGCCCGAATCATCCCAAGCGACATGCGGTAATAAATCTTGATGGCAGAGGCTCCTTTTGCCGCCAAATTCCGGATTTGTTGCCGTACCTCGTCCTCATCCCGTACGATCAGCGCATCCCTTGGGTGTGCAGGCGGAAACATATCCAAGTGAGGACCTGTAAGGAAAAGCCGGGGAAGGGTTTCCCCTCTTCGCCGTTCATTCCCATAGGCTTCTATCCAGGCTCCAGGATCCCTTAGGGATGTGATTCCATTTTTTAGAAACATATGGGGAAGCCCACGCAGTAAATCCAAGTGAAAATGGGCGTCAATCAATCCCGGAAGCAAATACTTGCCAGAACCCTCAACCACATGCGCTTGATTCAGAACCGTGACCTTGGATGAAGGCCCTATTTCAGTTATCAGTCCATCGGTGATAATAATAGTATATCCCGGCAATGCTTTCCCTCCTCTACCATCTATTAGCGTGACATGTTGGATAGCAATCGTTTCTTGTGGTATTGGTAATTCCGCATGATTGACAGGCTGAATTGTTGTTGATTTTGGAGCTCTCTCCGTATGGTCGTTTGGCTCACCGCAAGACCCAACCATCAGTGAAGTTATGACGAAAATCAATGAGATTTTTGCAGAAACAGGGAAAGACATATAGTTGGTTTTTCGGTCTGATCTATATTGAAAGGTACCGGTTTTCAGCCAAAAACCAAATCGTAAAATCAGTGGATGTCAAAATAAACTCAAAAGATAATTATCACCCTACCTCCACACACTTACATACCGGATTTTGTTCTTTGGCAAACGCAAATCCATCCTTCCACCATTGTTTCATTTCAGCGGGGTCAAAGATTAGCGAGTTTTCTGTCAAAACGCCAGGGGGATAGTAAAAATTCAAATCCACCTTCCGTCGTCCACCTTCCAACTTTCCGATTTTAATATCATCATTTGCGATTTGATTCATCATGAAATCAAACGTCCGAGTCGTAAGCTCCAATGCATTCCGTACGTTTTCCTTTTTTTGCCTTGGTTGGTTAGATTTCAAAACAATCACATCAATCTCTGTAGCACCACGGTAAATGGCCTCCGATATGGGGACTAAATCGGCAAAGCCTCCATCCGCATACTGGCAACCGTTTTTCTCCAAGAGACTCATAAAAGGCACCATATTAGCGGAGGCCCATATCCATTCACAGAAATCGTCGTAAGTACTCTGCTTTAACGCCTTATACTCGACATCACCCGTAGTCAAATTAGAAACTGTCACGTAAACATCCGCATCCCCCTGCCGCATACGTTCAAAATCATAGCGGGTCATTATTTTTTTGATCAATTTCAAAAGGGCCATACTTTCCCCAAATGTCTTTCTTCCCCGGATAAACATTTTTACCGTGTTGAAGTGATTGATTTTGATATGTTTTGAGCCATCCTCTTCGGTAATGTAAAAAGGGGAAACGTCAAATATCTGATTCTGTGTAACAGATGTATAGATCGCCTTGATCTTGTCGATCTCGCCAATTGAAAGCAAGGGCACCAGTAAACTCCCCGTAGAAGTACCCAGAAACAGATTATATTTGTATCCACAGGCTTTTATCAGAAATTCCGCAATGCCACCTGCAAAAGCACCCTTACTCCCCCCCCCAGATATTACTAATGCCCTCATTTAACGCTCTTTAATTAATTTTTTTTTTCATAAACTTCCGGATTTACAGGATACGGCAAGCGCTCTCCTTTAAGCCCGGCAATGATATTTTCCGCCGCACAACGGGCCATTTCATTTCGTGTCTCAAAAGTGGAAGAACCTATGTGGGGAAATACAACGGCATTTTCCATTTCCAACAGCGGATTATCCGGGCTCATTGGTTCAGGATTGGTAACATCCAGCCCTGCTCCCCAAATAGCATTTTCACGAAGGGCCCGGATCAATTCATCCTCCCGATGAACGCCTCCCCTAGCTGTATTCACAAATATCGCTGAGGATTTCATCTTTTTAAACTGCTCGTAACCGAACATCCCTTTGGTTTCCTCGGTGAGTGCGGTATGTACCGAAATAATATCACTTTGTGCGAGCAAGTCATCGAAGCTTACCCACTTAGCACCAAGTTCTTGTTCCGCTTCCTCGTTTTGACTCCGGTTGTGATAAATAATTTTCATTCCCCAAGATTTGGCACACATTCTAGCCAATTCAGCTCCTATCCTTCCCAAGCCAACTATCCCCAAAGTCTTCCCGGCGATATCTACACCAAGATCCTCGGTAGGTTGACTGATCCCCCACTCACCCTTATTTATTTTCTTATGTAGAAAACGTGCCTTTCTCGCTACTGTCAACATAAGCAGCAACGCGGTCTCCGCTGTCGCCCGATTAAGAACATTTGGGGTATTGCCAATGGGTACCCCCTGAGCGGTGGCAGCAGAAATATCTACCCCATCAAAGCCTACCGAATGAAGCGCGACAACCTTAAGGTGGCTGCATTGGTTGAAAAAATCCGAGTCGAGACCACTTTGTCCGGCACTGATAAAGGCATCGTGTCCCTTGCAAAACAAAATCGCCTGATCCCGGTCCAACACGGGCTTTTCCTTCCAAACCGTATAGTCGATTCCTGCCTCATCGAGCAACCTAAGCCCTGCGTCAGGAATGATTTTATTGATAAAAACCTTCTTTCTTTCCATAATAAAAATTTTTTATAGGACAGTATCTATCAAATCAGCTGGTCCAGTTCAAAGGTAGATACCATCAATTTAAATTAACCTATTTTACATACCTGAAATCAAATTTCTGATCGAAATCCTGAAGGAAGCCACACATTAGTGAAATGACATGGTTAATGTCCGATTTACTTGCAGTCTCTACTGTGGTATGCATGTATTTGAGTGGCAGGGATATCAGAGCCGAAGGCACCCCTCCGTTTGAATAAGCAAAAGCATCGGTATCAGTGCCTGTACTTCGCGATGAAGCAGACCGCTGAAAAGGAATTTCCCGCTTTCTGGCAGAGGCAATGATTAGATCAAGCAGCTTTTTGTGGACAGCTGCACCAACCGTAAGTACAGGTCCATTGCCTGCGGTATAATCACCACTTGCCACCTTATTGTACATAGGTGAGGTAGTGTCGTGGCACACATCGGTGATGATAGCCACATTGGGCTTAATATTGGCTGCGATCATTTCTGCCCCACGCAAGCCGATTTCCTCCTGCACAGCATTGACAATATACAGTCCGAATGGAAGCTCTATCTTATCCTCCTTCAGCTTACGGGCAACCTCCGCTATCATATAGCCACCTATTCGATTATCCAGTGCCCGGCCAGTATAAAATTTCCCGTTCAACTCCGTCAGTTCATCCTGAAAAGTAGCCACGCAACCAACGTGAATTCCCATTTCAAGGACTTCATCCTTGGACCTTGCCCCTACGTCAATGAAAATATTATCCAATTTGGGGGCGTCTTCTTTGGCTTTGTCCCGTACATGGATAGCCGGCCATCCAAATACCCCTTGAATGATTTTGTTATCGGTATGGATGTTTACCCGCATGGAAGGAGCTATTTGGTGGTCTGAGCCCCCGTTTCGGACCACATAAATGTAGCCTTCTGGCGTTATATAGTTTACAAACCAGCTGATCTCATCCGCATGGGCCTCTATAACCACCTTAAAATCCGATTTGGGATTGATCACCCCAACGGCGGAGCCATAGGCATCCGTAAAATGATCATCTACAAATGGCTTCAGATAGTCTAACCAAATTTGCTGACCTGAGGCCTCAAATCCGGTAGGAGATGCGTTGTTTAAATATTGGTATAGAAATTTTTCGTTTTTTTGCATGAAATAGTTACATTATCGTATTAGGGTAAAGATCAAAATTACCCATTTTTTTTTACTGTCAAAGCTAAAAATGGTTGCGGGTGACAGTCTGGAACGGCGAAGCGACCCCGATGGGTCGGTTCCATCATCTCGTCTACAGCACGCAGTGAAATTAATTATCGATGATTCACTGATTCTCGGCACACGTATGGCTTGTGGCGCATTCAAAGCACTTCCTTATCCGATGTGGTTAAAGTTTATTAGAACCACAAAGTTACAAGTTGGCACGTCACCCCGCCTGGCGCAAATCCCTTGTCGTAGGGGCAGGTTTCTAATTTATTCAATGTATCTTTGTTTAGGACCTTAATTATAATCCGTGCCCTCCAGACACTTTGATTACCTGTCCTGTAACCCAAGAAGCCTTGTCTGACGTTAGAAATAGGACAGTATCAGCAATATCTTGTGGGGTGCCTATTCTTGCTATTGGAATTTCAGGTAAAACACGCTCTATTAACTCATTATTCATCCAACCTGTTTGAGTTGGTCCAGGAGCTATTGTGTTAACTGTTACACCAAGATATCCAACTTCCATTGCAATTGAACGTGTTAGAGCCTCGATAGCTGCTTTGCTTGATCCATAGGCTATCTGCCCTGACATAACCTGTGCTGTATCCGTACTAAAATTGATAATCCTTCCAAAATGGCGATCAGTGCTTAACGGTCTGTAGGTTCCATGGCTTATTGCTGTTTCTTGAATATCTTTAAAAGCAGAATCTATTAATCCATCGTAGCCCCGTTTAATAAACTCCTGTATCATCATAATTGTACCTTGCACGGTGGTCTCATAAGTGCACTGAATATCTTGAGGTTGTAAATTGAATATACTATCCTGGACAGGATATCCAGCAGCATTGTTGATAAGGATATTTACCTTACCCAGTGTCGATTCAATCTTATCATAAATGCCCCCAATTTTATTTGCAACGGATATGTCTGATTCAATGATAACATAATCTTTTGTAATTTTTGAAATTGCCCCCTCTACTTCTGAGCAATCCATCGACAATGCTTTGAAATAAGAATCAACACAATCTCCTATTGCTAATTCCTCTTTATAGTCAAAATCCATTTTTTTATAAACCAATGCAACCTTTGCTCCCTGCTCTGCATAGGCTAGGGCAATTGATGCACCGATACCTTTTGGGTTGTTAGTGCCGGTAATGAGTACTACATTATCTTTTAATCCATAATCAACCATAAATCGTCCTTTCTCGGTTATTTCTTCCCAAACTTGACCCCCACGCTTTTCACCCCGGAAATAGCGGGTCCGTAAAGAGCCCTTCACTTCCTGCCCTGATCGGGTAGTTTAAAAATACAATATAAAATTATCAAAATTTTGGACAGAACAAAACCAAAAAAGGAGCAGCCAAGTTCATCGATAATGTTAAATAGTGAAACATTATCAAGCTTGAAGTGGCAACCTCTGTCCCGACACTCGGGTCTAGTTTTCCATAAGAGCACCGAGCTCGAGTAAAACTTTCTGTGTATGCTTTTAAGGAAAAAAAAAATGATTTACCAGACTAAACTGATTCAAGAACTGGTACCGGGGCGGTATATCATCATTTCGGTACCATTTTTTGCTGTTTCAGGTGTGTAATGACTGGGGATAGACGGAATAATTATGTAATTTGTTTTGAAATATTTATGGATCAGTTAAAAGACAAATGGCTCAGAGTAATAGGTGTTCCTTTAACAGGAATATTGTCCAATTTGGTTTTTTATGATTCCCAGAATGAAGCTCATGATATTAACAGATTAACTGCCATGGCCCTTAGCGTAGGTGAAAGTCTTTTGATTTGGGAAAGCAACAGGCTAGGTATACTACTTTCCAGAAGGAAATTTTCTTCCATTAAGGCTACGTCCTCCAGAATAATCATGCAGGTATGTTGGTTTATCATTGTTACCGTATCCTTACGGTTTCTCTTGACCTATTATTACGATGTGACAGAATTTTGGGGTTATCATTTAGGTTCCAAGGCCTATTTATTCAATATAGTGGTACCGTTTTTCTTCATCATTCCTATTGCTTCCATCTATGAGGCCATGTATTTCTATAGACAGTGGTATAGGTCCCATTTTGAAAGTGAAAAACTGAAAAAAGAACATCTGCAAAGCCAACTGACGTCTCTTAAATCTCAGCTGAACCCCCATTTTTTATTTAACAGTTTAAGTACATTGTCTTCACTGATACCGGAAAATCCTATTTTGGCGGAAAAATTTACTGAGAAATTGGCAGACACCTACCGTTATGTGCTTAAAACCCAAGATCAGGTGTTATCAAACCTTAAAGAGGAATTGGACTTTATTCAAACTTATTTTCATTTGTTGGAAACACGTTTTGAAAATGGGATAATGCTTGAACTCAAAGTCCATCCCGAATTTGAAAACCATTTCATACCTTCTCTGACCTTGCAGTTGTTGGTGGAAAATGCAGTTAAACACAATGCCGTTTCGACCAAAAATCCCTTGATGATCAAAATATTCACCGATGAAATGGGGAATCTCTTTGTCTGGAATAAGCTAAATAAAAAGACAAACAGCATAACATCACATCAAACAGGATTGAGGAACATCGTTTCCAAATATAAATTATTAAATCAACCAGAAGTCATTATCAACCAAACCGGGGACGCCTTTCAGGTGCAATTACCTTTGATTTCTCCCTCTGAGGTAGCTAGTATGAAGATTTCAGATACGAATCAAGAAATGGAATGATTATGAAAGTATTGATAGTTGAGGACGAAAAACACAATGCCAATAAACTCAAAAGAAAAATCCAGAATTTAAATAAAGGATTAGAGATTTTGGATGTCACAGAGACAGTGGAGGACACAGTTTCCTGGTTAAAATCCCATGGAGAGCCTGATTTAATATTATTGGACATAGAACTTTCAGATGGGCAATCTTTCGAAATTTTCAATAAAATAAAGATTTCCTGTCCGGTTATTTTTACCACTGCCTATGATGAATATGCCCTCAAAGCTTTTCAGGTAAACAGCATTGATTATTTGTTGAAGCCCATCAAGGAAGAGGATCTTCTGAAAGCGCTGAAAAAGTTGGAGGAATTAAAAATTGCGTTAAAGGATAAAAATGAGGAAAGACACCATGCATTTGAAAAATTGCTGGAGGACCTTCAATTTAATGTGGCTAAAAACCAGCCCAAGCGGGAAAGATTTTTAAGCAAAATTGGGCAAAGGTTAGTGTCGGTGGATGTAAAAGATATTGCCTATATTTTTTCCAGGAATAAGTTGTCCCATGCCAGAACTTTCGATGGAAAGGATTTTCTACTTGATTACAATATGGATGAGCTGCAATTGATGCTGGATACAACCAGATATTTTAGGCTCAACAGACAAGTGATTGCTTCAATTGGGTCTATAGAAAAAACAAATTTTTATTTCAATAATAAATTAAAAATCAACTTGGTGCCAAACTTTGATGAAGAAGTATTGGTAAGTAGGGAAAGGGCTTCTGATTATAAAAAGTGGATGGGGGAATGAACTCCGGTTATCCCTTTTTACGGTTCGGGAGTTCAAAATGTGGTTTGGGTACGGATACTATTTCAACAAAAGTGGTTTTGCGCGAACTTTACATTACAAACCACTATAATTATGAAAAAGAACCTGTTTTTAATGTTTTTTCTGTTCGGGTATGTCGGAATCTTATTGGGGCAGACTTTAAATCCCGAACAGATGAAAGCCGATGTGGAAATTTTCAAAAAAGCTTTGGAAGCCAAGCATCCGGAAATGTACCGCTACACCTCGGAAAAGGAATTTGATGCAATGTTCGAGGACGTAATATCCGACTTGAACAGAGAAATGTCCGTTAGGGAATTTTATCTAAAAATGACCCCCGTAATCGCAGCCCTTCACTGTGGACACACCAAATGGATTGTAGCCGGCCAGGATATGTATTACCCTTTCTTCCATGTGGACCTTTTTCCATTGGATCTAAATTTTGAAAAAGGCAAAGTACGTGTTTTGGGACACTTTGAAGGTCAAGATGTTCCTGTAATGGCAGAAGTTACCCATATCAATGGAGAAAAAATGGGAGACATTATCGAGAACTTATTGCCTAAGTTAAGCTTCGGTGATGGCTATTCCCTGGGAGGAAAGTATTACCAACTCAACCATGCCTTTCCGGGAATATTTGCCACACATCATGGAACCCAGCCTTTATATGACATTGAGGTTATTCAGGATGGCAAACCCCAAAGCCTAACCCTTAATGGAGTAAGGCATGACGAAATCAAGTATTATCAATCCCAACAATCAAATCTTGATGGTCCATTTCAATTTCAGATATTAGAGCAAAATACGGCTTTGTTGGAC
>DATHWC010000232.1:0-4827 GCA_035460985.1 Lunatimonas sp. | reverse complement strand
CTTTTTCCTTAAGAATAGCATAAACCCTTCCCTTAATCTCACTTTTAAGTACCAAATCACTTTCGAGAGCCCTGGTAATGGCTAGGTTTTTTGAGGCACTTCTTTCATTAAAATCTATTTCACGTTTCAGATCCAGATAGCGCAGCCTGGATGTTTCATAGGCCGTTCTGGAATTGTCAAAAGCCAATTGCCTTTGCTCCAAATCTACTGCCGCACCTATCCCTTGATCTCTTAATCTCTTCTGCCTTTCGAGCAGTAAAGAATCGTTTTCGTATTTGGTTTTCGAAAAGGCAATACTCATTTCCAGATCGTTCAGCCTTGTCTGATTCGCCTGCCGATCAGCATAAGCTCTATTCAGCTCGGCATTTTCCCGATTCAGTCTGGCAGCTTCGTTGCTAATGGATAAAATTGGAGTGCCAACATCCACCGTATCCCCCTCCTCAACAAAAATCTCCTGAATTATTCCGTTGGCATTTGCGTAAGCTTGGTATTGATATCTTGATCGAATTAATCCCGAGGCGTATACAGATTCTGAGATATTTTCTCTGGTCGGAAAAATTTTTTCTTCGGAAGAGCTACAGGAAAAAATCCCAAGTAAAACCATCCCTAAAATCATAAAGGGTGTACATCTTATATTTGTCATGATTTGCCGTTTAGAATTTAAACGCTATTAAAAGATCTAGATTCGACATTTTAAAATTAAGCAACTTTGCTGGAAACTCTATAACATTAGTCTTCCGGTCGTATGGCGGGTCTTGAGAATGGCGGCGGAGTGATTTCCTTTTCCTCCTCTTTTTCCAACAACTTCATCGTTTCATCTACTGCCCGCTCCAATTGTACATCCCTTCCTTCGGCAAAAGATTTGGCATCTATATGGACCTCTATATCCGGTGCTATGCCCTTATTCTCTCCAATCCATTCGTTCCTTACCGGATCAAATACAGCATTATCCGGCGAAGTCATGGCACCTCCATCCAAAAACCTATAATGAACGGAAGATTTCACCAATCCTCCCCAGGTTCTTTTACCAATCAATGGGCCCGCATTTTGGTTTCTAAATACCCAAGGGAAAAAATCCCCCCCTGAGCCTGCCAGTTCATTTATTAATAATACTTTAGGCCCCAATATTCCGGCGGGTAATCGGAGATGTCTAGGCTTGGGAACCTCGTTGGTGATAGCAGCCCTCAATTTTCTGGTCATCAAATCTACCATATAATCATCCAGCAACCCACCCCCGTTGAACCGTTCATCGATCACAGCTCCCAGTTTATCCTGCTGTGCAAAGAAATATCGATTGAAGGATTCAAATCCGGGTCCGCCAGTATTGGGAACCCAGACGTAGGCCAGTTTACCGCCGGACAATTCATCTACTTTCCTCCTGTTATCCTCTACCCAAGCCCTCTGACGCAAACCGCCTTCGGAACTTATTGGTAATACGGTCAATTTCCTCGCATCTTTCATAGTAGGCTCACCGTTTACATGAATAAATGTCTGTTTACCCGACGTTCCTTTAAACGCCTCATATATATCCATTGAAGAATCTACCTCCTGACCATTTACCGCAAGCAGATAATCTCCAGCTTTAACATCCAAGCCGGGTTGGCTCAATGGGGACACGAGGCTAGGATTCCAACTTTCTGCTGAATAAATCCTTTTGATCCTCCACTTACCATTTGCAATCTCATAATCCGCACCCAATAATCCCGTTGCCAGTGTATCCACGGCAGGGAAGTCTCCTCCAAACACAAAGCTATGTCCGACAGAAAGCTCCCCGTTCAACTGATCTAACAGATAGGTTAAGTCCTGCCTGTGATTTATGTAAGGAATCAGAGGGCTGTATCTTTCCCATACATCATCCCAATCCCTTCCATGAGTCTCGGGATCGTAGAAGAAATCCCGTTCATATCTCCATGCTTCAACAAAAATCTGTTCCCACTCCTTCTTTCTGTCAAGCTCCATCCTCAACTCCATCTTGACTACACCATCGGATGCTGTCGGGCTTTTGTCTACACCCACCACCTTCCAGGAGCCTCCGGCAAAAAACAGTAACTTTTCCTTGTTCTCGGATATTCTAACCGAACGAACTCCTTTCGTAAACTCTTCAAGTTTCTTGTCCTTTATGGTAAATTTATGTAACGTGACATCGGGAGCATTGGGAAACTCTTCTGCAATAAAGGCTGTCTCTTTTTTACCTGCCAAAATAAAACTGTAGGACTTCACCGGTACGGACAAAGACAAGGTTCTGTCTTCCAGTCCTTCCCAATCGATTTTTACAGTAACGTCCGAATCCTTAGTTTCCTTATTTTCCTTTTTTTCGTCTTTCTTATCCTCTTCATTTTTCACCTCTTCTTTTTTATCTTCTTCTTCATCACTTTTCAGAGGAAACGGGGTCTTATCATCATTGGATAACACAATCAAATAAGCCGCATGTTCTGGATTGGCCGTGATTGAAGAGGTATTGGCCCATCCAGATCCTAAAGCCAGATTGGTGCTGGCCAAAAAATAAAGGTACTTGCCTCCCGCATCCCAAGTGGCTGAAAAGGAATCCGCAAGGGCATTGGTGACGGGTTTCGTCTCGTTTTTTTCCAGAGACCACAGATAAATCCTTCTGAACATATTCGGCCCGGTTTTGCTGTAGGATAAATACTTCGAATCCGGAGACCATTCTAAATTCATATTCCCCCGCTCGATGTTGGTTCCGCCAGAGTCAATGGTTTTCGTCTCGCCAGTTCCAACCTCCAATATTTTGAGATAGACCTTGTTGTCCACAAAGGCGATGTACTTCCCATCCGGCGACCAAGTGGGTTCCCAGACCATTTTCGCATCTCCTATAGGGAATTTTTTGGGTGAAGTCAGTCCATCCTGACTTGATACTAGCAATTGGTAGCCTTCTTCTCCTTCGTCGGAAAACCAGGCAACCTGATCTCCCTTGGGGGACCATAGGGGGTTCCTATCTGCGGCACCGGAGCTTCTGCTCAGGTTCCGGGCGCTGCCGTTCTCTACTGGCACGGTGAAGATTTCCCCTCTTGCTTCAAGTATGATTCTTTTACCGTTGGGAGAAAGACTGGCATTGCTGGCAGTGGAAGTGACGTTTTGGAGTCTAGTTGCTGCCCATGGAAAATCTCCTTTTACCTCTATTCCAATCTGATTGGTTGCTTTTGTATCCGTGTTAAAGGAATGTAAATATCCGTCCTTTTCGAAAACCAGTTGATTGCCCTTTCCGGAGAGCCACATTATATCGGACCCGTCGAACGCAGTCAGTTGCTCTAATTCCTTGGTAGAGGGATCGAAAGACCAGATATTGGCCACCCAATCCCTGTCCGATAAAAAATAAACCTTGTTGGCCAGTACCACCGGAAACTTATCAGTTGTCCTTTCGTTAGGTATAAATTCTTCGGTCGATTCATTCAGGTCTGTGATAATTAAAGGGGTATTCTGACCACCCCTGTACGCTCTCCAAGTTTCATCCCAGCGTGATAATGGTTCTATAACTAGTTTATTTTCATCCAAAAAAGATGCCCTTACTCCGCGGTGAATCGGGAACGCTTCAGATGGCCCACCTTCAACGGAAACTTTCCATAATCTACTGTAACCCACCGGCGCTGTGTCTCTGTTACTGTTATAAATCACGTAGTCACCATCCGGGGACCACCCCACAACTCTCGCGTCTGAGGGATGCCAAGTCAACTGTTGCGGGGTACCTCCTTCTGTCGAAACCACATATACAGCAGTAGCACCTGTCCGATTGGAGCTGAACGCTATGTGATTTCCATCCGGAGAAAAACGGGGATTGCTATCTATCGCAGGCGTGCTGGTTAGTCTTTTAGATTCGCCACCTTGGATCGGTGCGAGCCAAAGATCGGCTCCATGGACAAAAACTATTTGATCATCACTGATATCCGGCTGCTGTAAGAGTCGGGTACCCTGCGCTACTGCTTCACCAAAGGTAAGTAGCAAAATCACAAAAGCTCCCAGTAATAATTTTAATGGGGTTTTGTTGGGGTATCTTGTTTTTCTTTCCATTATATGTTGGTGTTTTTAAAGTGGGGTTGATCTTGAAACTGGATATCTGAATTAAGTGCAAGGACTACCTTATGCTTTTTCTGTCTCTAATTTATGATTTTTTCTCACAAAAGGTTGGATTCTCCAATAGGTAAGCGATCTCCAACACCATTCCAAGGGCCCAAAGAGGAAATATTTCAACCAAATAGGGCTGACAATCATCTGGAACACCCAAGTACCGATGACCAGATAAAACAATTGAAAATACTCCCATTCTGCATACTGATTGAGACCGTATCCAAAAAACACAAGGGTACAAATAACTGTATGCATAACATAGTTGGTAAATGCGGTTTGGCCAACAGCCCGCAGGCCATTCATCAATCTTGTAAAATATCCCTTTTGGTAAAGTAGCATAACTAAAGCGACATGTGCCATCATGATAAGAATCCGCTGGAAATCGTAGAGCAGTGAGACCCAATTGATGGCATGTTCCTCGATGTGTTTCAGAGCTGCCTCTACGGTGGGGAAGTGAATAGTATGGTAAATATTGCCCAAGTATCAAAAAGAATGGGGATAAATCAGATTTAGTTTTACCAATTCGTTAAGATTCAAACCCTTTCCGAACTAACTAACTGATAATCAAATGTAAACCAATAAATGAACAGGTATTCTCGCCATTGTTTATTGCTGTATTGAAAGTCCATCCACTTGATTCACCTTACCACCCATTCACCAACTCTCCTTCCCAATCCCTCCGCCTTCCGCAAAAAGATCCCATCCACAGGCTTACCCGCAAATTCACCTTCGCCAGTTATAGCCGAT
>DATHWC010000231.1:0-7114 GCA_035460985.1 Lunatimonas sp. | reverse complement strand
CCCATGCCTTTGCAAAGGATATACCCACATCATACCGGGCCACGGCAAGTGCCTCCACTTTTTCGCTCCCCTCCGGCTTATACATCAACAGCATGGTGCGCCTTCTAGCCGCATGCCAGGTAGCGGGAAGAAAGGTGCGGATTACCGGATCCTCGTTATATTCCCTGGATATCACCACCCACATATCAATCCCCGAGCGGTCCATCAACTCCGGTAGCAAGGTCTGAATACGTTCCTCCAACCATTGGTCAATTACTACGGCTTGTTCCCTTTGGGAAAGGATATGGTGGGTTTGGGAGTGGGACAGGTGTAGGGTATACAGTCCGATAAATAAAAGTAGAAAGAATTTTTTCATGGTAGTTGTTAGCTTGGTGGGGTAAAGATAGGGGAGGGGAGGTGGATTTGAAAACCTACTACTAAGTATAGCATTTACCCAATAACAATATAACCTTAGTTTAGACTTCTTGATTGGAATCGCTTCTCTATGATGCGCAGTTTAGTACCAGGACTTCCTTCTTAAAACTCCTCAAAATAATCCGTATCAAGTCTTTTGATGGTATATACTTCTTTTGTAGATACTCCAACTTTAAACTCGATCATATATTTTGCGAGATCCTTTTAAGAAAGGGCAGCATGATTGACTGGTAATCGGGAATTTCGTTCATGGTTCGGATTTAATTAAATTAAGTCTTTCAGATGTCATTTTTGAATATTTTGGTAGGATCGAAGAAAACGCCGAAATTGTAAAGGGACCGTATCCCCATTTCAATATCTAATTTCGTATTTTACATCTGAGTACTTTGAACCACTTTCGGTTTTGATGCCCTCAACTGAAAGCCAGTATTGCTGTAAATGAAGAAATGATAAAGCTCTATTGGGATAGGCAAAAGCATTATAGATAAACAAAATCAATTTGCCTGGGGTACCAAGATTGTGGAGCAAATGGCAAAAGACTTGAAAGGTGAATTGCCCGACACCAATGGGTTTTCTCGCACCAATTTATTTGCCATGCGAAAATTTTATTTGTTTTATAAAGATAACCAAATTGTCCACCAGGCTGCTGGTCAATTAGAAAACAAGGCTTTGAATTCTAAAATTGAATTAGTCCAACAAGCTGCA
Source organism: Lunatimonas sp. (assembly GCA_035460985.1). Lineage (GTDB taxonomy): Bacteria > Bacteroidota > Bacteroidia > Cytophagales > Cyclobacteriaceae > Lunatibacter. The sequence goes on along the minus strand of DATHWC010000231.1, from coordinate 5,995 downwards.
GGACAATTGTCCAATTTGAACCGGAATTTGCCGGAAAAATGAATTTCTATTTATCAGTTGTAGATAAAATGCTAAAAACAGAACAGGACAATACCTCTATCGGCATTGTTTTATGTAAATCAAAAGATAGTCTTGAAGTGGAATACGCCCTGCAAAACATGAATAAACCCATGGGTATAAGTGAGTTTACCTTTAGTGAGTTGCCCCAAAATATTCAAAAGAATAGGCCAACTGTAGAGGAAATAGAGATCGAATTTAATAAACTCAAATAAAGAATTTCGCTTATTTTATAGTTTCGATTTTCCAAAAAAAAACCGCTGCGGATTGGTGGGCTGAAAATACCGATGCCAATGGTTCGATAGCCGGAAGGAATGGCAATATGCGGGATGATGCCACACTTGAACAACTTAAATATTGCCAATCATTTAGCTTAAAGAAGGAAAATCCCTTCGTCCAGAACCAAATATATTATTTATTAATTGGCATTTTTTGTAAAAAGGTGCTTTTTGATCCCCAAAATCTTTATCTTTATAAAGATTATTTCAATTCAGGTTTTTAACTAAAATTATTTCCCTATGCAAAACATGTTTAGATCACTTTTCATACTCGGCATCGCCATCTCTATGGCATTCCTTTCTTCATGTAGTAATGATGATGATGATGCGCCAGCAGTTTCTCCTATTGTAGGCACTTGGAATTATAGTGATGCTGAGGTGACTATTTTAGTTGATAACCAAAGTATATCGCAATTTCTAATAGCCAACGGCGAAGATCCTGTAGATGCAGCTCTACAAGAAAGTCTCTATAAAGTCTTTTTAGAAAATGCTCTTGAACTTCAGGGCAGTTCTTTTGTTTTTAACGCTGATGGTACTTATTCCGCTCGTGAAAATGGCGTAGTGCAGGAATCAGGAACTTATCAACTCACTAACAACAACACCAAATTAACGATTTCTTCAAGTGAAGGTCCACAGGAATTCGATGTTTTGGAATTGACGAACAATAAACTGAAGCTTTCCTTTTCTGAAGAAGAAATAGAGGACTTTAACGATGATGGTACTGACAATACAGTCTCATTTAATATGGTTATTGATTTAATAAAATAATTAACTTTTAAATACGTAAAAAGGTCCTAGGGTAAAATCCTGGGGCCTATTTTTGTTTATTAAGGAAAAAGCCTGGAAGTTGATACACTTCTACCAAGAAGATACTGACCGGATCAGAAAAATATTTTTAATACTGGAGAATTAGCGGTCGATTCAGTTGTTTCCAATTTGGAACAACCGCAGCTGACGGCAAAAATTATTCAACCAAATTCTGTCTGCTGGAAGCCATATTTGATGTGGGCTACCATGTTAATTCAATTCAAGTGACCCAATTTCGTAAATAAGTGTATTTTTTGTGGGGAAAGCCAAAATCGGACCGTACCAAAAAGAAGAATTGGATGGCATCCCAACAACTTCCTTTAATATTCAATAAACAGTAAATTATCGGGATTTTTCTTTGCAAAACACTGTTAACTATTATATTTAATTCCTATTTTTAATTTTTTACTACATACAGCGGATCTATTTCTAGGCAATTAAAACTCTAACCATATTAAAATTTCCCTCTTATGTCATATTTACATTCCCCCCGCCTGGTTTTTTCGGGGCAGTTTCAGGCGGACCCTTCCACGGTTAACAATGACCCAACCCATTTTGACAATTCCACCTTCCAGCCCAACTACCAAGACTACGGTCAGGGAGCTGAAAATGGCTGGTGGAATCCGGACGGAACAGGCAACTGGCGGCTGATCGGCTGTAAAGTAATCAGCGTAACATACAAAGACGGGAGCTCGACCGACGACCCCTCCAAAGATCCCATTATCGGGCTTGCGTTGACAGACACAGATAGCCGGGTAGCCGGCAAAATCGTTGACCTGGACTCCCAACAGCAGATGGTATCGGAACTTTGGGGTGTGATCGTCCGGTTGGTGTCCGGTGACAAAAATCTTTTTATCGGAGAGTATCAAACAGCCGCTTTCACCAATATTTGGATGACCCGCTCTCCAGCCCTAAAAGGGGATACCTGTGCCGCAGCGGTCTACCAGTCGGTAATCAAAAACCTCGTTTGGGACCTCGCTAATTTCAATTCCAGATACCTCAAGGAATTGAATGAAGTCAGTCCAAACCAGGTTTCCATTCAATTCACGGTAGATCGGTTTAACATGACACACGATGATCCCCAGTTCTCTTTGGGAAGGATAGCGGGAAGTATAGGACCTTATTATGATGGTGAGCCTATTCACTGGCTACCCGGAAGGCAGCTGTTTCCAATTCCAAACCCAAAATACAACTATGCAGTCGCGCTTCTTGATGAAAATCTTCATTCACTAATCCTGGATATGGGAAATGCATTCCAGTTCGATGAAAATGGTGATTTGTTATCTGGAAAAAGCTTAACCGTTGCCGTTTTAAATAACGCTGCCGATAAAGCGGAAAATACGTACATAGGTAACATTGAAAACTCAAGTCCTGGGTGGTATACCCACACAGCCGGTCTTGTTACGTTTGCCTTAAATGAGGAAATTTTTTCGCTGCTTCAAACTTATCCTTTGGCAATTTTCGAAACTGATACTGGGACTGACTCCCCAACAATTGTATTCGAAGAGCAGGTAAGTTATGTACGGGCCGATCAGTTTGTTAGCCGACTCAATGAGGGCGAAAGCTTTGAGGTGAATTTGAAAGCTACCTACTTGGGGAAACCGAAACCTGGCGCTACCATTAACTTAGAGCAAAGTAAATCCGCTTTCGGCCCCACGCCCCCGGCAGTCGGAACGCCGGAAAATGCCATTGCGTTTCCGGCTTCTGTCGCTACTGATGAAAACGGATATGCCTCCATCAATGTGGTCGCCAGTGACCCGGGAAATCCACGGGAATATATAGACGGGCAAATTTATGGGATTGTGTATAAACTCGATACGCAAGACTATGATATGCTTAATCCATCCGATTTTGTCAGTTTGTTGGTGTATTCATCGGTACCCGAGTCCTCCATACAGAACCCAGACTGGGACCGGGATATTCAGCCCATCATGCAGCAGTACGCCAATCTCTACCCGCTTATGTCAAAGGGAATTTTCAACCTCGCCGACAAGGAAGTGGTCCATAACAATGCGGAGATATTATCCTTTGTATTCAGCAAAGAACTTACAGATCCAAATTACATGCCCGCTACCAGAGACCTTTCTGCCGGAAAACAGCGCATGATTCTACGTTATCTGGAAACCGTTCTTAGCGCTCAGAAAGCAAAAACTTCCGTTTCAATCAAAAAACTATAACCATCCGATCATGCTCGTTCTAAAAAATATACCCATACAATCCATAAATACCCTTCGAGATGCGCTGCAAACAGCCATTGAACTGGAGCACTCCACCATACCTCCCTATTTGACGGCAAACTTCACCTTATATGGAGACAAAAATGCCCATATCTCAAACCTTATTGGTTCTATTGTAGGCGAAGAAATGCTTCATATGTCAATCGCCTGCAATTTGTTGAATGCCATTGGCGGACATCCTATTATTAACAAACCGGATTTTGTACCTAAGTATCCTAGCCACTTGCCGGGTACGGTGGAAGCGTCACTGATAGTTGGACTGAAGCCGTTTTCAATGGAGGTAGTCAAGGATACATTTATGGTGATCGAAGAGCCTGAAAACCCCAACATTTATACGAGCAATGTTGCGGAAGAGTCCCAGATGACCATAGGTAAATTCTATGAATCCATAAAGACTCAAATGATCCTACTCGAAAAAGAAGCCAAACAAAAGGGGACGACTATTTTCACGGGAAAGCTTGCTGATCAATTGACTTACGCCAAGTTTTTCCCCGAAAAGTTGCTGTTTCCTATTACGGATATAAATACCGCCATTCGGGGGATAGATATCATCGTTGACCAGGGTGAAGGCACTTCTAATGATCCCTTTGTAAGTCCGGATGACGAACCAGACTCAGTTGTGGAATTGGCACATTATTACCGATTTGAAGAAATCACAAAGGGCAAAACACTGATAAAAGATCCCATTGCCCCCAATGGCTATTCATTCAGTGGAGAAGAAATTCCATTTGACCCTTCTTCGGTGGCAAAAATGTGGCCTAATCCAAGTATGAATGACTACCCGGTGGATTCGGTGGCATTTAGCTACAGCAAGTTCTTCAACTACACATATACCAGTCTGCTGAACAGCCTTCACCGCACTTTCAACGGGGAGACGGAACAGATAGATGCCGCTATGGGGTTGATGTTTGCATTGCGGCTATATGCTTTAAAGCTTCTCCAGACTCCAGATCCGAACCACGTTGGGTATATGGCCGGTCCCAGCTTTGAATTCGTAACTAACGAGGACCTGTCGAAAGAAGAAAAATCGACTATGGAGTCTTTAAAAAGATAAAATCGAATTACTATGGGATTTAAATCAAATGAAATAGTCACCAAAGTTTCGGTAAGCAACATGGAGCTATCCTTAAAGTTTTTTACCAGTATTCTGGGTTTTGAAATTGACGATAACTACACAATCAACGTAGGAAAGAATTTCGGGCAAGATTCATACGTGCAATTGTATATGCGGGTGAAAGATTCCGGCACACTCATGCTTGGACTTTACAAGGACTTAGATCGTCCGCTTAACCCGAAGCCGGCAATAGGCACAGTGCCCAGCTTTATAGTTGCCGATATTGAAGAAACGCTTGCCTATTTAAAGTCAAAGAAAGTAAATATAGACAATGATCTAGACCCGATTATCACCAATACATCCGATAAGGGGTATGAAGACAGGTTCTTTTTCTTTCGGGACCCGGACAACAACTCTTTTGTAATCCGGGAGAATATGAATCGGTGAGTCAGGTGGTTTACTTGATCTTAATTTAAAAATGGCAGCAAAGTATTATTTACCTCATGTTAACAAAATAAATGATTCTATACATTTTACTTTATTGTGGGTTTTTTAGATAATTAGGAGATTCACATTCTTGCCAGTATTCCACGATCTTTACCATAAGATCTTTAAGCTTACTGTATTCCGTTGGTTTAACAAAAAATCCCTGAATAGACCTAGAATAAGCGTTTATAACGTCCTTTTGCTCGGCGGTTGTGGAAAAAAATAGATATGGGATTGTTTTTAATCTTATTTTTTCATTATTAATGAGTTTTTCCCACAATTCCATTCCATTAAGTTTAGGCATTCTCAGGTCAGAAAGTACAAGAAATGGTTCAACGTCCGTGTCAGTCAAATACTCCAAAGCCAATTCACTGTCTTCGAAAAAAATTAACTTATTAACATAGTTGAGTTCATCGAAGATCTCGGAAAGTAATTCTTGGTCAGCCGGGTTGTCTTCAATTATTATAATGGGGCCACTTTTGTTCATGGGGGAAAATGGAATTTGGGGTTTTATCAGTTGGATTTTCGAATAAAATCACGGATGCTTTAAATTTACATTCTATTTTATTCTTTAACTATTTAAAAATTTTATACCCTGTGAAAAATGGAGGAATTAAATGGCGAATCAATAATCCGCTCACAAAAAAAAGCTACAGAAATCAATCTGTAGCTTTTTTTTAAACAATGTAAGGCTATTAAAGATATTATCTTAACAACCCGCACAACATTTAGTGTAGCCTGCTGACTATCAGTCACTTCTGCTCCTCCTCTTGGGCTCGAACCAAGGACCCTTTGATTAACAGTCAAATGCTCTAACCAACTGAGCTAAGGAGGAATTAAATAGAGAAATCGAGACTCATCCCTGATTTCGTGATGCAAACATAACAGGTTGAGGTTTTTTTTCCAAATATCAACCCGTTATTTTATAAATCTATTGGTTTTACCCTCAAATTCAATGTGTTAATTTTTTTGTGTTCTCAAAGGAAACTCTTTATGTTGCCACGTCTGTAGGTATTTTCACAGAGGCAGATTATTTTTGGAGTTAAATTTTCATATGACTAAAATAATTCTAATTT
>DATHWC010000230.1:0-3901 GCA_035460985.1 Lunatimonas sp. | reverse complement strand
AACAAGGGGGCACGGTTGGACTTCGGGATATCGACGGGGATGGTAAAGCAGACTCTGTAGTCCGATTTGGAGATTATGAAGATGTGGGCGGTTCTGCTGTAGGCGTTACGATCCACAACGGATACCTTTACACCAGCACTGTAAAGCAGGTGCTAAGAAATAAACTAACTCCAGGGGAATTGGTGCCCAGTAGTAGGACAGAGGTGATTCTAACCGATACCCATCCGAATGTGGCTAGAAACTGGCATACCACCAAGCCGGCAGCTTTTGACGGTCGCGGAAACATGTATATACCCTTTGGATCACCGTCGGACGCAGGTCAGGATATAGAGTTATATGGTCCCACTGGCATACCTGAAGGAAAAGGCCTTGATCCCAGTCCTGAGCGGGAGATGAATGCCGGTATCTGGAAATTTGATGCCAACAAGGAGGGACAAGTTCAGTCAGATGGGGTAAAATATGCTACCGGGCTTCGGAGTATTGTAGGCATGACTTGGAGCCCTTTGGATGACCATCTTTATGCAGTGGTCAACGGAATTGACAATTTCCATACGCTTTATCCAAAACTATACTCGTCATGGCAAGCTGCTGTATTACCATCTGAAACCCTAGTGAGGGTAACGGAGGGAGACGATTTTGGGTGGCCGTATGCCTATTATGACCAATTACAGGGGAAAAATGTACTGGCTCCCGGATATGGGGGAGATGGCAATATAGTAGGTAGGGCAATTGAATTTGAAAATCCTGTCGTCGGGTTTCCCGGTCATTGGGCTCCTATGGAACTGCTTTTTTATCAAGGAAATCAGTTTCCGGAACGGTACAAAAAGGGTGTTTTCGTCGCTTTTCATGGCTCTACCGATCGGTCTCCCTATCCGCAAGCCGGCTATATTGTCTGCTTTGTACCGTTATCCAACGGCACTACAGGTGATTGGGAGGTGTTTGCGGATGGTTTTGCAGGGGTTGATACAGTAGAAAATACAGGAGATGCCATCTATAGGCCCATGGGTTTGGCCGAAGGTCCTGATGGTTCGCTTTACATATCTGAATCGAACAAGGGAAAAATCTGGCGGGTGATGTACAAGGGAAACAAGAAGGCTTTTGGGGAAAAGGCACTTGAGGAAATGAACCGCCTAACGGCGCATAAGACCTACATCAAAACACCCGAAGAAGGAGTTGACAATTTGGATAAAGGATCATTGCTTGAAGGGGGAATTCTTTACAACACCTATTGTGCCACCTGTCATCAACGCGATGGGGAGGGAGACAAAAACAGGTTTCCACCGCTTGCCCAATCAGACCGGGTACTTGGGGAAGTGGAACCGCTAGTCGCTTCAATCCTAAACGGCATACAGGGGGAAATAACGGTCCGGGGAAAAACATACAATGGATATATGCCGCCGCACGCCAATATTCTTGATGACCATGCGGTAGCATCCATAACCACCTATATCCGAAGCAGATGGGGCAACAAGGCAAGTCCTGTCACACCAAGCGAAGTCACCAAAATCAGGGCCAAGGTTGTAAAATAACCCATCAATATAATAAATCCAAAACCTTCCAGGTTTTTGTTGATATTCAGCTAGTTGCTTAAATCAAATGGGTGAAACCTGGAAGGTTTTTTCTTTATAAGGATCACTTGGTTACAAGAAAACACTGCGGATTTTAGGCAATGCTATTTTTTAATGATTTTATAAGTTTCAAGATTCGTTTTCGTAACCACTTTTAAGATGTAGAGCCCCGAACTTATATGACTCATGTCCAATTCTTCAAAAGCGTGGGGTATGTTCTCTAACCTCATTACCTCTACTCCCCTACTGTCCAAAATCTGTATGGAGGAGATATTGTTCAATTCTTTTTCATTGATCATCAAAGATAGTTTTTCACTAAAGGGATTTGGATATACTTTGTTTAAAATAGGCAAAGTTTTCTCTTTTGGAAAATCAGGTATACTTGTAATCAAGTCATCTCCTCTCAACGGAAAGGCTTCAACAGTCACATTATTGAATCGAACATTACCCGAGTTTGAGGTTGTATTTCCTTTAAACTCTATTTTGATCTGGAAATCCGCATTGTTCTTAGCTTCTTCTACGTGTTCAAAATCCAGCTCTATCAAGTCGAACTCCGTATTCAGTTCGTAAGCGTATTCGCTAAGGCCATCAGTCGTCCAAGTTCCATTTACAGATGTTTTATAGGATAGAGAGATTGCATCAGGTCCATTGTTGGTACGGGAAACAGCGGCAGAGAATTTTGGTTTTTCATGAAGGATCATCGGAACATCAAAAATCATATTTAGGTGAGAGATCAGATTTTCCGGTCTCTCATTTAAAAATTCAGCTATTCCACTTACTTTATTCTCCCAAATGGACCTGGTGGGGACGCTGGAATAGGGGGCTACTATATCAGTCGTGCCTAACGGCACTTTGTTTTTGATTTTCTCGATGCTCCATATGCAATTAGATCTAGGGTGTACAAAAAAACGATTACAGCAATGGCTGAATTCCAGAGAATCTATATGACCAACTTCATCATAACATTGGACAGAACGGGTTGTCTGAAAAATATGTAGAATGAGATTGGACAGCTCCATCGTCCCTATGGGACTTTTGGAAAAATGCTATTCATAGTTCTCCCGGTTGAAACCGGGGGCTGCTATATCAGTCGTGCCTAACGGCACTTTGATGTTTCGGTTAAAATTGGGGCTGGTAAATTTCTTGGGTCTAACGCACTTACCAAATCACCTCATTTTCTGACCTTTCAACATAAGAAATGCCTTCACATACTTGAATAATATGTATATTTATAAAAACAACCCAAAATAGCTAACCTATGCGCATACCTTCTCCAGGCATTAAATACCTTATATTACCGATCTTTTTTTTGCTATTGCTCCAACCTCACACCAGCTTTGGCAACGAATTGGATACCATCCGAAGCCGGGTCGCGGCCGACTTGCTAAATACCGAGATTTCTGAAGAGCAAGTGAAAAATATTCTGAACCAAATGGACCCGAATGGCTCGTACCCGCATATCGATTACAAAGACCTGAGTAGAACGGCCGGGTTTCCGCACCGGCAGCACACAGCCAATTTGGTCTATCTGGCCAAAGCGTTTGCCATTCCATCATCCCCCTATTATCAGGATCCAGCGATAAAGGAAAAGATTATTTTATCCCTTGAATATTGGGTAACTCATGATTTTGTTGGCGACAACTGGCATGATAACCAAATCTCTACTCCCACAAATCTTGTAAATCTCATGCTGCTGATTGGGGATGAACTGCCTGGGGAATTGGTGCAAAAGGCCCAGCCCATGATTGGTCGCGCCCACATGGAGGCTTCGGGAGCACGGCCTAGTGGGGATCGTATCGTGATTGCCGGGATTTTAGCAAAGAACCTGTTGTTCATTAGGGATAAAGAAGCCTTTGACGGGGTTATCTCCATCATTGCCAATGAAATCAAATTTGCAACTGGGGAAAGGGGAATGCAACACGATTACAGTTTTCACCACCGCGTAGACCGGGTAAACAACACCACCTCTTACGGTTACGGCAAGTATGCCAATGCCTTCGGTGAATGGGCGGATTACGTGGCGGGAACCTCCTATGCCTTTGATCAGGATAGGATCAACCAATTGGTGGATTATTACCTTGATGGGGTGTATAAACAATTGGTCTATGGAATCTACGAAGATATCAGCGTAAAAAATAGGTCCATTTCCAATCAATCGGTTTTCCAGCCCAAGGGCACAGTGGAAATTGAACGGCTGTTGCGCAGCACCGATTACCGAAAAGATGAGTTAAAAGACATTATCCAACTCCGAAAAGGTGAAATCTCCCCTACCCGGTCTTTTGCGAAATTCTTCTGGCAAACGGAACACTTTGTGTTGCAACGACCGGATTTTT
>DATHWC010000229.1:0-10867 GCA_035460985.1 Lunatimonas sp. | reverse complement strand
GCTTCAAACTTGGAACACGGATGACACGGATAAAACGGATTTTTTGTGAACAAATAGTGCCTTTCTAAAATTAGATTACGATATCAGGATCCAAAATTTCACCGTTGAAATATATTTTTCTTCTAAAATTTGGGCTCTTTCCAAAATTCAGTAATAACCCTACTTCAATTTTCGTTGCTCTTAAATAATTAATCAATTGGGCTTCGTGTTCATGGGAAAGGCTTGAACTTGCCTTCACCTCAATAATTACTTTGTTCTCCACTAAAAGGTCAGCATAATAATTCCCTACGTTTACCCCTTCATAGCTAACGAGAATTTTGCTTTGCTTTTCTACTACATATTGATTATTTACCAACTCAATAAAAAGTGCATTCTCATAGACTTTCTCTAAAAAACCATAACCCAACGCATTGTAAACTTTGTAAAATGCCTTTATTATACCGTTTGTAAGATCAGAATGTTTTAACTCATCAATTTTCATTTTTTAAAAATTCTAATATGTTTAAGTCTAATATAACAATCTCAATACTAAATTAAGAACTATCGCAAAAAAATTTAAAGTAATCCCACTAATATGAATTATATTAATCCGTACAATCCGGTAAAACCCGAAAACTCGGGACAAGTTCAGCGATCCTTGCACTTCAAATCAAAATGGAACACGGATGACACGGATAAAGCGGATTTTTTTAGAGTAGCGTCGGTTAAAACAATCTACGGAGATCAGCGGGCCCTCCTTTTTGGAGGTAAAATAGAACACGGATGTTGCGGATTTTTTTTGCTGGGATAATAGTCGGGCGTCGATAAAAACAATCCGTGTAAATCCGTAAAATCCGTCAAATCTGCGTTCCATTCGCTTCAAACTTGGAACACGGATAAAGCGGATAAAGCGGATTTATCGTTTGTTGAAACAATTGCGCTAGCGCAATGATTCGATTGCTTATTCTAACTTATTGTTGGGAACTTTCCCTGTTGTATATCTCTATGAACTGATCCAAGCTGCTAGCCATAGTTGGAAATTTCAGAAATTCGCAAATTTTCCGGTAGATATCCTCTTTTTTTGTACTGCTTTTTCTCAGGAACTGTATGGAGGTACTACCACTTGACTTGGCCATTTTGTTTTCGCCGTCTTTCATCAGCTGATGATGGAAAAAGACCGTGGATCGAAAGGACTGATACTCCCGCAAGTTGGAAGCAAGGTCGATTTGAGCTAGGGTAGAGTCCCATAAGTCAACTCCTCTCACGACAAAGTCTATCCCAAAATGCACATCATCTACTACCGAACTGAGCTGGTAAGCAGGAAAGCCGTCTTTTTTTCTTACTACAAAATCTTTCATCCCTACCGGAAAATCACTGTTGACCAGTTGGTTGGGATAGATGTTAATGGGTACCGATTTTTCCTGGCTTGTACCGTACCTCCAGCAGCATCCCTTTCTACCCAGGGGTATGTTCAGTTGCTTACAAAAACCTGGGTATCCCGCGGATTCACCCGAGGCTGCTATTTTTTTCCTACTGCAAACGCAGGCAAAACAGACATTTTTTTCGGCAAGCTCTTTTATCGCATTTTCATAGAGGTCTAGGCGGTGTACCTGGGAGAATTTGCTTTTAAAATCAGCAGTATCTTTCGGTCCTTCATCCCAAGGTATTTCAAGAAAATGGAGGGTTTCAAAGATGTCGTCAATATAGGCATCCTTGACGCGGGATCTGTCCAAGTCATCAATTCGAAGCAATATTTTTGCCTGATGCCTCCTCGCCAGGGCGGAAGTAATTAGAAAAGAAAGGATGTTTCCAAGGTGAAGGTATCCGCTCGGGGTGGGGGCAAGTCTGGTTTTCGTGAAAGGCGGGGAATTATTCATGGAAATGAGAAAGGTCAACCGGGACGAAGCGGGCAAATAACTCTTCTTTGTACCAGCCCTCTTTTTTGACCAAAGAGATGATTGTTTTATGTTCCTCCCTGTAGGCATAGGCCTGCATGGCTTCCAATGACTCCCAAAAACTAAAGGTAGCCTGTTCAATGCCCGGCCATTCTCCGATGCCCTTTGTGAAAATTAGTCCGGGTGCGTTTTCTGCTGATCTACTTGCTTTTGGTACATTTCGTAAAAAACGCAATACCTTAATCCACCTTACCCGCGCCCGGGTTATTACCATAATCGGTCCACCTGCGTGCTTGTGGTTGGCCGTGAAGGGGTTTTTTCCCGCCCATGTACCGTGACTTTGTATACATCCCATCCAATAGGTGAAGTTGGACTTGCATTGGGTATTGAATCTGAGATAGGCATCGGAAAGGGTGTACTGTTTTGCGGCTAGCTTGTCCTTCCATACAATGAGGAGCGCATAGGTACGAAAGTCGGGCTTAAGTGAGAAACCAAAACCACTCCCTGTTCCAAGCAGCTTAAAAAAAGAAATCCCCTCAGAATTTTGCAGTGGCTCTATGGCTAGTTTCATTTGGTTGAAGGCCCACCGCCTTTTATCCTTTCCGTACTCAAAAAAGGTAATGGAACAAATGGTGTTTTCTGAATTCATTTACAACAATGGCAACATGTATATGACTTGGACAATAACTTTTGCAAATATAAGGCCTAGTCAAAGACTTTTTTGATAACAACGTAAATAATGCAAATGGCCATTCCTATAGTGGCACCGGCGATCACAAATTCCATTTCTGCTATTGATTTAGTTTAAAGCTCTATGATTCAATTAATTTTACCGGATTTAATCGTAACTAATTCCGTAGAACTGTCCTATTGCATGTGAAGAAAAATCTTCCAGGTTTCACCCGTTTAATTTGACTACCTACCTGATTACCAACAAAACCTGGAAGGTTTGCGGATCAAAAATCCGAATACTTTCTGTGAAAGATGAAGAAAAACCATCCAGCTTTCACCCCTTTAATTTGAATATCCAGCGGATTGTCAACAAAACCTTGAAAGACTCCCGATATAATAATAACCCAATAACCCAATAACCCAATAACCCATTAACCAATTAACCCATTAACCTATTAATAGTTTAAATCAAAGCGATCAGCGATAACAATTCCATAAAGAACTATTATGTTGTTTTTTATAAGATATGAATGTAATCGGGCTTAACTTGCGCCTAATTTACAGGTTATCGATATGAATGTTTTGAAAAGGAGAAGATTGGCAGTCGGTGCCTTCTTTTTTTTGACGGGGTTATGTTTTTCGTCGTGGGCTTCCCGGATTCCGGATTTCCAGCGCATGTTTAGTCTTAGCGAAGGTCAGTTGGGGACATTGTTGCTAGGCATGCCCGCAGGGTCATTGATTGCCCTTCCGTTAGCGGCTTGGGCAGTATATAGGTACGGCAGTCGGTATGTGGTATTAGCCGGAATGAGTCTGTACATAGTGAGCTTGGTATCCCTGGGTTTTGCGACCTCAAGCTTTCAGTTGGCACTGTTGGTTATAGTCGTGGGCGTGTTGGGGAATGTCATGAATATTTCACTGAATACGCAGGCGCTATCCATTGAAAAAGATTATGGAAGGAGTATTCTCAGCTCATTTCATGGTTCGTGGAGTTTGGCCGGGTTTGTTGGAGCTGGCATCGGTGCGGGGATGGTTTTTTTAGATTTAAGTCCCCTGATCCACTACCTCTTTATATTGGTCATTGGGGGAGGTATAATCCTGTGGTCCCAGCGGTTTATCATTTCGGAAGTCTCAGGAAAGGAAAGTGCCGGAGGCGGGTTTGTTTTTAAAAAGCCCGATGCCCTTATTATGCGTATCGGTTTAGTGGGTTTTTGTGGGATGATGTGCGAAGGGTGTATGTTTGATTGGTCGGGAGTGTACATGGCCAAGGCGGTGAACGCTCCTACAGCATTGGTGCCTTTAGGCTTTTTCGCATTTATGGGGGCTATGGCACTCGGCCGTTTTTTGGCTGATAAGGTCGCAAACAGGTACGGGAAAATCTGGGTGCTGAGGATGAGTGGAATACTGATTTTTTCAGGCTTATGTCTGGCTGTCCTCATTCCGAATTTGATAGTTGTATTGGTAGGGTTTGCATTGGTGGGCTTAGGTACAGCGTCGGTCGTTCCTTTGTCCTACAGCATAGTTGGCCGATCCCAGACATATCCACCCGGGATTGCCATTGCCATGGTATCCTCCATCTCATTCTTTGGGTTTTTATTAGGCCCTCCTTTAATCGGATTTATTGCCGAAATATTTAATTTGAAAACATCATTTGCCCTAATTTCAATTATGGGGCTGGCTATTGCGGTGCTGGTAAGTGTTCGGCAAAAAGTATTTGTGACTGCCTGATTGGTTTTCCCCGCAACATTGAGAACGCTATTTTACACTGGGAAAAGGTAATTCTTTTTAATTAAAGCAACTTCTTGTAAAATTTTTTTAAAAAACTATGTGGTTTTTTTGGTTAAGTAGATTAAACCTATCATTTTTGTAGGAAGTATAGACTAAGAAATGAAAGGCACTGCGCATTTCAAATTGTTAGCTCCTAATTTATTCTATACACCAGTTCCTCGTTTGGTTTCCAAACTAAATTAGCATTACTTATGAATGACACCATTCTTTCGAAGCGAACCTTTTCATCCGAAGAGATTAAAGAACTCAATAAAAAATACCACCGGTTGTCCGTGGAGGATAGGGTAGCTCAACTATACGAGGATTTCAACGAAAACGAAGTCATGTTGACCAGCTCCTTTGCGGCTACTTCTGCCTTGTTGTTGAGTATATTCGCGTCCACCAATGCAAGGCAGAAAATATATTTTATAGATACAGGGTATCATTTTGACGAAACGATTGAATACAAAGCCAAATTGACCGAATTGTATGGGTTGGACGTTGTGTCTGTGGGAGCTTCGGATGAAGACCATGCGTTCACCACGGCTAATAAGACCTGGCAGTCTGATCCGGAACTTTGCTGCTCTATCAACAAAGTCAAGCCGCTGGAACTAATAAAAAAGAAGTTTTCCGTGTGGGTAAGTGGCTTGATGTGGTGGCAAAGTGACCACAGGGCATCGTTGGATATTTTTGAGGAGCGGGGTGGGATACTCAAGTTCTATCCCTTATTGGATGTCAGTCCCGAGCAGCGTGACGAATATATTAAAGAGCACAACTACCCCTTTCATCCTTTAATAGCCAAAGGGTACCATTCTATTGGCTGCAAGCATTGTACGGTCCCCGGCGATGACCGCAGCGGCAGATGGAATAACAGTCCCAAGACAGAATGTGGTCTCCATCTTTGAGAGGGTCCAAACCATAAATGAGTTTATTACATGTAGCGGTTTTATATCGCTACATTTTTTTTGCCAGTCGCCGGACCTGACTATTGCAAGATATCCTTATTTTTTTAAACCAACAATTATTGAATTTAATAAATTCTGACATTTAAGTCGTTCACGATATATTATTTTCTCCCATACCCCTTATGATCTGTACATAGCACACAATTATCCGTTATCGGACGAAACGGCAAATTGTCCGGATTATTTTTTATAATAAATTTGTATCTTTACGAATTGTTACATCTTAAATTTTGATTTTTTACATTAATTCAATTTTTTGTACGCTTTATACTAGAAATTTTTGATAATTAAATTGTTATATATTTTCTATCAATTTTAATCAAATGCGCCAAAATTCAGTGGCGTTTTTTAAACATAAAGCACAGAAAATCAGTTTTATAACCAAACACACATTAAGTTTGAGTTATTTTTTTTTGACCAAATAATCAAATAAATCAAACAATAGTTAAATTGTGTTAAAATCAAATTAAAACAATATGAAGAAAAATTTACTGTTTACATTGTTCTTCGGTCTTTTACTGCAATTTTCTTTTGCGCAGACCGCAGAGGTAAGAGGAACTGTCGTCTCTTCGGAAGGTTCAGATCCTATTCCGGGAGTTAGTATCCTAGTGAAAGGTACCACCATCGGCACGGTGTCCGATTTGGATGGGAATTACATGATAAATGTGCCAGCGGGAAACAACGTCCTTTCGTTTTCCTTTATTGGCCTTGCCAGTCAGGAAATTGAGATTGGGGGAAGGTCCGTGATAAATGTGACGATGGATCCTGATATCAGGTCCCTTAGTGAAGTCGTGGTTACCGCATTGGGGGTTTCCAGAGACGAAGGGTCTTTGGGGTATTCCATTCAAAGTATTGACGGAGACAAACTCTCCTCGGTAAGAGAAGCGAATATTGTAGGTTCCTTAGCGGGTAAAGTGGCAGGTGTTCAGGTAATCGGTTCTTCCGGTGCTGCGTTGGGCGGTACTCAGAACATCCGTTTGAGAGGAGTGAATCAACTGGGTGGTGGATCCCCACTTTTTGTGGTAGATGGAACCCCGATTTCCAACCAAAGTTTTTCTCCTGACAATGATTTGCCGGGAAGAGATTATGGTAACTTGGCTGCTGATATCAATCCAGATGATATTGAGTCCATTTCAGTTTTGAAAGGACCTTCGGCTGCGGCTTTGTATGGAAACAGAGCTGCTAATGGTGTAATCATCATTACTACTAAAAAAGGAACTTCAAGACAAGGCATTGGCGTCGAAATAAACCACAGTACAACTTTTGACAGGGTGTACGTATTACCCAACTACCAAAATGAGTATGCGGGCGGTTACAGTCAGACATTAGGTACCTTTACGTTTAACCCAAATACGCATCCGGCATCTTGGCAGGCGTTCAACGGTCAGCAGGTGATGAATTATTCTGCCGATGAGAGCTGGGGTCCGAGAATGGAAGGGCAAATGGTCAGACATTGGGATAGCTGGTATCCGGGAGAAAATTTCGGAGAATTGAGGCCTTTGCTTCCCAATCCAAACAATGTCAGGGATTTCTTCGATACCGGAGTAACCTTAAACAATGGTGTGGCACTTTCCGGCGGTACCGAAGACAATCAATTCAGATTATCACTTAACAACATCAATCAGACCGGTGTGATGCCTGGTTCTGAATTGAGAAGGGACAACGTTTCCTTTAACGGAAGTACCAAACTCACCGATAAATTAACGGCCGCTCTTAATTTCAATTTTACCAGCACAAAAGGTCAAGGTAGACCGGCGTCCGGGTATACTGGAAGAAACCCTGCTAACTCCTTTAACCAGTGGTTTCAGCGACAGGTAGACATGGACCGATTGAGAGATTACAAAAATCCCGATGGTACCTTTAGAACTTGGAATATTCGTTCCCCATTAGACCTAAGGGGGTTATATTGGGACAGTCCATATTATGAGGCAATCGAAAATGCCCCCCGGGATCAGCGAGATAGGGTTTATGGCAATTTCAATCTTTCCTATCAGTTCAACGATAACTTCCGAGTGACAGGATTTGCAAGAACTGATTTTTTCAGCCAAAAAATTGAGGAGCGTATAGCTTCAGGCGGATTGGAATTGGATGAGTTCTTTGTGAGCAACGCTATTGGAAGAGAGGACAACTATGAAGTTTTAGCCCAATACAATAAAAACTTCGGTGATCTATCTGTAGTAATTAACGGCGGTGGAAATATCAGGAGAAATTTTTATGACAGGTTGGAGCAAAGAACACAGGGTGGACTGTCCGTTCCGGATTACTACAACATTCTAGCTTCTATAGATAGGCCGGATGTGACCAACTTCAAATCGTTGAAAAATGTAAGAAGCTTGTACGGAAGTGCTTCATTTGGATACCAAAGCACCATTTTCTTGGATTTAACATTGAGAAATGACTGGTCATCATCACTTCCAAAGGACAATAACAGCTACTTATACCCTTCCATTTCTACTAGTTTTGTGTTTACTGAGTTGATGCAAAATACAAACCTGCTGAATTTCGGTAAGTTTAGACTCAGCTACGCGCAGGTAGGTTCAGATATTGACCCGTATGATATTGCAAGGGTCTATACTGTGGGACTACCTTACGGCTCGATGCCCAACCTTGGAGTTCCCAATACTTTCCCCAATCCTGAATTGAGGCCGGCGCTTTCCTCTTCCTATGAAGCAGGTGTTGATTTGAGGTTCTTACAGGGTCGTCTGCGCGTTGACGCAACGGTCTATCGAAATGACAATATTGATCAAATCATTAATTTGACAGTTCCTGGATCCAGTGGTTACACAGCGGCAACAGTCAATGCGGGTAATATCCGAAGCGAAGGGGTCGAGTTGATGATTACCGGAACACCCATCGAGCGGCCAAATTTCTCCTGGGATATGAGTTTTAACATTGCCAGAAATAGAAACAAGGTCGTAGAGCTTGCGGAAGGATTAGACAACAGGCAGTTGCAGTCGGCTTATTGGGGTATGACGGTAAATGCTAAAGTAGGCGAGCCGTGGGGTACACTAAGAGGTAATGGCTTTACCTACGACGATGCTACGGGTTTACCCGTTATTCGTGAGAATGGCAGTTTTGTGAGAAACGACAATATTGAACTGGGAACAATTTTACCGGACGCTACCGGCGGGTTCCGAAATACGTTTACTTACAAAAACTTTGATTTGACTGCATTCCTTGAATTCCAGTTGGGTGGACAGTTTTATTCTGTAACCAAAATGTTTGGTCCTTACTCCGGATTGACTGAGGAAACGGTAGGTCTAAATGACAAGGGAAATCCAATCAGAAATCCAGTAGCAGATGGAGGTGGAATCAGAATAGACGGGGTTACTGAAACTGGGGAAAGGCTTACGGTCTACAGAGACCCGTCAGCCCACTACAAGGGATTGTTCCAATTCCACGAAAACTGGATTTATGACGCGACTTTCTTCAAGTTGCGTGAATTGAGGTTGGGTTATACGTTGCCCTCCAGCTTAATCGGAAATCTTCCTATTCAGTCTGCCAACTTTGCGGTGATGGCCAGAAACCTGTGGTTGATTCACACAAACGTGCCCGGATTGGATCCTTCGGAGTTTGGTTCCGGTGCCAATGGCTTCGCTTATTTCGAATCAGGTCAGTTACCTGGTGTTCGGTCTATTGGTTTTAATCTCCGTGTAGTACTTTAATCGAATTAGAAATGAAAAAATCAATATATAATTTTGCCTTGACCCTGTTTGTGGGAACAGCATTATTGACTAGCTGTGGGGAATTTGGGGACATGAACGTGGATCCAAACAGACCATCCAGTCCCTTGACTTCAAGTTTGCTGACAAGTGCGCAGCGTGGCCTTACCGCTCCCGCGGCCAACTCCATTGTTGGCGATGCGACTACGGTATTGTATGTGCAGCATATTTCAGAAAAACAATACACGGAAGCATCCAGATATCAGACCAATTTCTTTGATTTCAACCCAATGTATTCCGGTCCCTTGTTTGACCTTCAGACAATCATTGACCTGAACTCCGATCCGGAAACAAGTGGAGACGTCATCGCTGCAGGAAGTAATGCAAACCAAATAGCGGTAGCAAGAATTCTAAGAGCGTTTTATTTCTCTGTAATTACAGACCGTTGGGGAGAGATTCCCTATTCAAGTGCGTTGCAAGGCAATGCGAATTTTTCCCCCAATTACGATACCCAGCGGGATATCTACCTCGATTTGATCAATGAATTGAAAGAGGCAGTGGCCCAAATGGACGGGGGACCTGTGGTACAGGGGGATTTCCTGATGGAAGGCAACATGGCGCGATGGGCGCAGTTTGCCAACTCGTTACGACTTACTTTGGCTTTGAGAATGAGTGAAGTAGAGCCTCAGGTTGCGCAAACCGAATTTGCAGCCGCCTATCAGTCGGGGATTTTGGAAGCTGATTTCCTATACCCTTATTTGCCTGAGACAAACAATCAAAACCCTTGGTATGCCCGGTTTATTACCCGCGTGGATTATGTTGCCAGCAATACAATGGTTGACTTCATGCAGCCGTTGAATGATCCCAGGTTGGGGGTTTATTCTGACCCAGCTGCGGAAACCGGGACGATCGTTGGGATGCCGTACGGAATCAGCAATGCTGTAGCCGGTGAAATCACAAATGATGAGGTTTCTTATCTGGGAATTGCCACAAGAGAACAAAGTTCGGAGCTTCCGATTATGACTGTTGCGCAGCTGATGTTCTCCCTGGCTGAAGGTGCCCAGAGAGGTTGGATATCGGGTGATGCCGCTGATTTTTACAATCAGGGCATTGAAGCTTCGTTCCGTCAGTGGGGGGTATTTGACCAGGCTTCCTACGATGCGTATATAGCGCAACCGGAAGTAGCCTACAATCCTGGAGCTGCTATGGAAACCATTCATCAGCAAAAATGGGCGGCGCTGTTCCTTCAAGGTACTGAATCCTGGTCCGAATGGAGAAGAACCGGTTTGCCGGTATTGGCTCCTGCGGTTGATGCGGTAAATGAGAGCCGTCAAATCCCCAGAAGGCATGGGTATCCGGTGACGGAAAGAGACCTTAATTCTACCAACTACAACGCGGCTGTGGCACGACAAGGTGCCGACAACTTGGATACAAAGGTTTGGTGGGATGCGGATTAATTTTTAAATCTGATCATAAAAGAAAGGGCCGGGATCGAAAGATTTCGGCCTTTTTTTATAGGTATTAGCGGTTGGATATGAATTACGAATGTTGTGAATGGTCAATGATTAATTGTTAATGGTTAATTATCAAATTGAAAGATTGCTAATTTCAAATTACGAATTGCAAGGCGAGTGAGGGGAGAGCGAAGCGGGGATTCGACTACGCTCACCCCACCTGATTACAAAATCTAGGTTTCGTTTTGGCAGCGGGGATGGTTGTGGTGCCATTCCTTTCCCGGCAAACCTGAGTTTAATGATCTTTGTGTTCTTGATGAATAGTGGCCCGCAGATCCCGCGGATTAGCGCAGAACTTGTCCCGGCTTTTCGGGATTTTTTTGAGTTGTGACTTTTTCAGCCCCAACGGGGAATAACCAGTAGCCTGGGGTGTAGCGGAGCGAAGCCCCAGGTAAAAAAGGAACATCTCGGTTGTG
>DATHWC010000228.1:0-15118 GCA_035460985.1 Lunatimonas sp. | reverse complement strand
GCACCTGTGTCATGATGGCGGGCAAATAAGTCCAGACATTCCTTTTCGTAACACCAGTTTTCAAATATCTGCGAAGGGAGTTCGACAAAATCCCAATATACATTTGTGCCGGAAAGTGACTCATATTTCCCCTGAGCCATCATACCATGAAGGGCATGTCCAAACTCGTGAAACAAGGTGGTGACCTCGTTAAAGGTCAACAAGGACGGTTTGGTTTTTGTAGGTCTGGAAAAGTTGCATACTATGGATATTAAAGGACGTTGGAATTTCTCCCCCAATGTGCGCAGTCCCCGGTAGGAAGTCATCCATGCTCCATTTCTTTTCCCCGGCCGGGGAAAGAAGTCCGCATAAAATATTGCCAAGTGATTCCCCTTGCCGTCTGTCACCTCATAGGTCTCCACTTCTGAATGGTATACAGGTATGTCGCTTCGTTTTTCAAAGGTAATTCCAAATAGTTTTTTGGCAGTCAAAAAAACACCACTGATAGTATTTGTCAATTCAAAATAAGGCTTGAGCAATTCATCGTCCACATCGTATTTTTGTTTCTTAAGTTTTTCAGAATAGTAGCTGAAATCCCACTTTTCCAGCCGGTCCAATCCGTCAAGCTCCTTGGCAAAAGCTTCCAATTCAAGAATTTCTTCACTTGCCTTTGGCTTGGCTTTTTCCAGCAAATCATACAAAAAGGCCATCACCGTAGATCCATTGGAAGCCATGCGCTCTTCAAGCACAAAGTCGGAAAATCGCTCGTATCCCAATAGCCTTGCCCGTTCATCTTTTAACGCCAACATGTTTTTGATGATTTCCTTGTTGTCCAATTCATCGCCTTTACAGGATTTGGTGTTGTAGGCAATAAAAAGCTCTTTTCGTAACTCCCTGTTTTTTACATAGGTCATAAATGGGACATAACTTGGAAACGCTAGGGTGAAGATCCACTGACCTTCTTTACCTTTTTCGGAGGCCGTCTGAGCGGCTGCTTCTCGAGTCGCCTCCGGAAGCCCATCAAGGTCTTTTTCATCCGAAACAACAAGCTCATATCGATTGGTCTCCTTAAGTACATGCTCGCCAAATTGAAGCCCCAGTTGGGATAAATCCCGGTCAATTTCCCGCAGTCTTTTTTTGTCATCAGGGGAAAGTTGGGCACCATTTCGGATAAAGGATTTGTAAGTCTTTTCAAGGAGCATGGTACTTTCCTCGTCCAAGTCTAGGCTGTCCCGTTGCGCGTATATCGCAGCTATGCGGGCAAATAGATGTTCGTCTAGTAGGATGTCATTACTGTGGGCAGACAATAGCGGAGATATTTCCTTTGCCAATCCCTGTATAGTATCATTGGTTTCGGCGGCATTCAGGTTGAAAAAAATCCCTGAGATTGTCGATAGTTTGACACCGGATCTTTCAAGAGCGACAATTGTATTTTCAAAATTCGGACTATTTTCTAATTTTATTGCTTCTATGTCAGCCTTGGCATCTTCAATTGCTGCGTGGATACCAGGCAAAAAATGAGAGCTTTCCAATTGGTCAAAAGGAGGTGCTTGAAACGGGGTATTAAATTCTTCCAACAGTGGATTTATCATAACTTTCTTAACTTTGTAATAAAGTGCAAAATTAACAAATTATTCAGACTATGCCCCACATTGCCAAGCCCAATCCCATGGAATACAAGCCCTTTTATCAAGGTTACATCGATAAATTGGAGGGGTTGCCCGTCCATGAACTGTTAATGGATCAGATATCTTACCTTAATCGGGTATTCGAAGACTTGTCCGAAGAGGAGATAGATTTGTCTACTGCTCCGGGAAAATGGTCCTACAACCAAGTGTTTGGCCATCTTTTGGATACTGAGAAAATAATGCATTTCAGGGCGTTGATGATTGCGAGGCAACCGATGGTTGCTTTGCCCGGATTCGATCAGGATCTCTATGTGGCTGCGGGCAATTTCACCGGAAAGGGAGTCTTGTCGGGAAGTATGAGGGGCATCATCGCCAACCGGGAGGGAATTGTGGCTTTTTTGGATACACTCCGCAGTGAACAACTCGAGAATGTGGGAGAAGTCGATGGTCACCCTATGTCGGTGCGCGCATTGATTTACATTATCTGCGGCCACATGCAACACCATTTAGCTGGCTTTTATGCCAGCAGGGGATGGATACTGTGACTAAAATTACTGAATATACTATTTTTGTCATCTACCTTTGTACTTGAAAAATAAAAGATAACTATCGTATGGCTAATGCAAAGAGTTTCACAGAATTGATTAATGGCGATCAACCTGTATTGGTGGATTTCTATGCGACTTGGTGCGGTCCCTGTAAAATGATGCAGCCTATTTTGCAGGAAACTGCACAGCAAGTGGGCCAAAAAGTAAAGATCGTGAAAGTAGATGTGGACAAAAACCCTGCTGCCGCTCAGAAATTTCAGGTTAGAGGTGTTCCCACGCTGATACTGTTCGAGAAAGGGCGTCTTTTGTGGAGAAAGTCCGGGGTTGTTCCAGCTAATGAGTTGGTAAAGGTGATAAATAAGGAAGTAAAAGCAGTTTAGGTGCTATGTCTTTCTCTTAAATGACCAAGACACGTTGAAATTGGCAACCTCCTCTAGGTCTTCGTTTCTTGCGCTTACATGAAGTTGAAGGCTGCCGGTTTGTCCAGGATGATTGAATGAATCAATTAGCTGACCAACGCTCTCCCCTTCAACGCAGGTGAATATAATGGTTTGATCAGCCTTTTTTAGAAAGACAGCATCAAAGCCAGTTATCAGCATGGAGTATTTCTCAGGACCCTGTAGGTAAAACATACATAGTGCTCCAGAGGCTAGTTCTGCAGCTCCGGAAAGAGCAGCGAAATAAATAGATCGAAATGGGTTTTTGGTGCGCCAGTTATATGGTAGCATCACTTGACAACTCCCTCCGTCCAAGTGCTTTATTCGGGCTCCCCAAAATAAAACTGTGGGAAGTTTCGACAATAGAAACCACCGAAAGGTAAAAGGTGAGCGCATTTGCCGTACGTATTTTCGTTGCGGTTCAGTCATGTCGGGTATCTTTCTTGTCATGTTTACTTATTGGTTTTGAAGCCATTTTTCAAATATCTGTTCCAGATCTGCTTTTACCAGTGGCTTGGAAATGTAATCGTTCATGCCGGCAGACAAGCATCGTTCTCTTTCTCCGATGACCGTTCCAGCGGTCAAGGCGATAATGGGGTTGGTCAGGAGGGGGTATTCCTGCCTAATTTTTTGGGTTGCCTCATAGCCGCTGAGTTCCGGCATCTGAATGTCCATAAAGGTTATTTCCGGTTGGTGATGTCGGAACATTTCCACTGCTTCCAGCCCGTTTTTGGCTTCGAGCAGGACACAATTCGGCAAAAGTTTCTTTATAATCGTCCTAGCAAGAAAAAGGTTTACCATGTTGTCCTCAGCTATCAGTACATTGATAGGCCGGTCAAGGATCGGCTTAACAGGGTCTGCGGATTTGGTTTTTGGTTCTTCCATGCTCGTGTGGGCTAACGTGGTAATTAAATTTCTGAGAGTTACTGGTTTTTTTAGTATTTGTATACACCCTAGGGAAATGATGGCATCATCAGGTTTTCCCTGTGTGTCAAAACTCAGCAAAAACACTGGTATATTAACTCCGGAGGACTTGATTTTGGAAATGGTTTCCAGTCCATCCAGATACGGCATGATCTCATCCATGATAATTAAATCGATGGCTTTGTCCTCTTCCAGGATTGTTAATGCTTGCATGCCATTGATGGCCGGGATGGCATGGAGCCCAATACTGGACAACATGGAGACAAGGGACATTCTGGAAAATTCGTTGTCGTCTACCACAAGAATCCGGCGAAAGGAAGTTGAACATTGGAAGATGGTTTTATCCTGTTCATAGTTGAATGTCACGTCAAAATAAAAAGCACTTCCTTTTCCCAGTTCACTACTGAGTTCCAACTTACTGTTCATATATCCCAAAATCTTGTTGGAAATGGACAAACCCAGACCAGTCCCTCCATATTTTCTTGTAGTGGAGGAGTCTTCCTGAGAAAAAGCGTCAAATATTTTTGACTGATATTCCTCGCTGATACCGATACCCGTGTCTTCCACCCGAAAACAAAGCGTCACATGCTGGCTTGGAAGGAATGCCTTGGGAGTAATGGATAGGCATACCGTCCCCTTTTCCGTAAACTTAATGGCATTTCCCAACAGATTAATTATTATCTGCCTCAGCCTGATTTCATCGGACCATATGTATCGGGGACTATCGGGGTGTATATTCAATACCAGCTCGATTCCTTTATTTAATGCCTGAAAATGAATGATACCCAAGGTGTTTTCGGATAAATCCCTCAAATCAGTTTTCCGAGTTTCAAGTTCGAGTTTGCCGGCTTCGATTTTTGAAAAATCCAAAATGTCATTAATGACTTCCAACAATAACATCCCCGATTGATGTACCGTCTGGGCAAACTGCTGCTGCTCCTGACTTAAATTGGACTTTGCCAACAAGTCTGAAAACCCAATAATCCCATTTAATGGAGTTCGGATTTCATGGCTCATATTGGCCAGAAACTCCGACTTCGCTTTATTGGCTGCTTCCGCTTTTTCCTTTTGGCGTATAATTTCATTTTGGAAAATTTTCCGCTCAGTAATATCTCTGGAAGATGCGATGATAAACCCCTTGCCATTAATATCGAAGTACTTCACAGTGACCTCCACCGGAAAGCTTTTGCCGGTCAGTTGATTGGTGTTGACACCCTCCAGAACCATGTGTTTGACAGATTTCAATTCATCCACGTGCCTTTCCCATGTCCCGGGTACTTTGAAAATCTCCTCAAAATCCCTAACCTTGTAACTGCCTACTTCCGATTGTGGAATCCCAAGACGCTCAGAAGCCTCTTTATTGATGTATTCTAACTGGCCGTTTTCGCGGCTAACCTGAAATGCATCATTACTGTTTTGGATAAAACTAGCAAGAAGGTCCATGCGATCCCGGGTTTCCTCCCTTTCAGTATCGGATTCGGGGGTTGTCCACCTTTCGTTGACGGCATCTACAAGCCGTCTGAGCGGGCTATCTTTATGCCAATTATAAGCAGGAAAAAATTTGTCTATCAACTCCTGTAAGTCTTGGTTGTACATCAAATTTGGAGTTTAGTCATGGCTCATTCAGAAAATTTGACTTGTCGGGGGTGGACCCCGTGGGTTGGGTAGTATAAACCTAACATGATTTTGTGAATAAATCAAAAAATTTCCCATTCTTGATGAAGGAACCGAGAACACAGCCGCATATTTATGACAGGATCTAAATCGCCTCTTTGGCTTTTAATTGGGGAGGAAACTTTTTTTTTTTGAATCTGGCATTTTTTTTGGTGGTTGGAATTTAAATAAAATTTGAAACTCATGTTGAAGAAAATCGGTGTATTATTTCTCATAGGCCTTATTGGTTACAGCTGTGCCACCGTTCCATTGAGTGGGAGGAGACAACTAAGTATCGTAGGCAACAGTGAAATTTTGCCATTATCCTACGACCAATATAGTCAGGTGAAGAGCGAAAGTAAGATTGTAACTAATACACCTGATGGACAGAAGGTTGTAAATGTAGGCAAGAGGATTGCATCTGCCGTGGAACAATATTTGAAGGAAACCAATTACGGCTCGATAACAGAAGGGTTTTCTTGGGAATTTAACTTAATTGAAAGTGATCAAGTAAATGCTTGGTGTATGCCTGGCGGTAAGGTGGCCTTTTATACAGGCATTTTGCCGATTTGTCAGGATGAGACAGGCATAGCGGTAGTTATGGGACATGAGGTAGCCCATGCCATTGCCAATCACGCCAGAGAGAGAATGTCTCAGGGAATGGTGGCCAATGGATTGTTGGGGGGGGTTCAGGTTGCCATGGGCGAGAATCCAAGTCTGACGCAAACTATTTTTCTTCAAGCTATTGGTTACGGAGGTCAAGTGGGTATGCTGAAATTCTCCAGAGATCAAGAATTAGAAGCTGACCAATTGGGACTTATCTTTATGTCAATTGCAGGATACGATCCCAGGCAGGCACCTGCTTTTTGGGAGCGGATGAATGCGAATTCAGGAGGAGCGGCACCGCCGGAATTTTTATCAACTCACCCTGGCCCTACCCGCCGAATAGAACGACTGCAGGAACAAATGCCGGATGCCATGGTCTATTACGAAAAAAATAAAAGGTAAACGGCATCTTTGTTAACCGCAAAACCGCAGCGATTTTTTGTGACCTAATTTGTTGCTGAAAATAACCACAAAGGGCACAGAGGAGGCACAAAGAGCACAAAGTTTTTTCTCTAAAAAATCTTTGTATAGTGGATGTAACCTATTGATTGAATTGAGGTTAGATTGAAAATTACCATATAGGACACGTTAGTGCACATAGTTTTAAATTTCAGAAATTAAAAAAACACATTTTTCCGAAAACTACTATGTGTACTCCTATGTTCCTATGTGGTTTAAATCGTCCATTAACAATTTCCCACAAAGACAGCACAAAGCGCACAAAGTTTTTTTGAAAAATCCTCCGTGTCAACCGTGAAACTTGGGGATCTTTGGGGCTCCCTATTTTTGGTTGTGGTTAGCGTTTATTAAAGGCACGCAGTTTGACTTGGGTGAATTTCCGCTTAGTGTCTAGGGGAAAGTCTCCCTTCATCATCCAGTCGTAATAGCCAGGCTCTTCGACCAAAACCTGCTCGATGGTTTTACCCTTCAATTTGCCAAAATTAAAGACTTCCTGCCCCTCATTGTTAAAAACGAACCTTCCGGCAAGGTCTACCATTTTCTCATTGAGCAGATTATGCAATTTTCGCATGTCATTTTCCAGAATGCCCAACTTGTTGCCTTGAAGGTCTTCAGCCTCTTCTCCTTCGTAACGATCTATTTGCGCCTTGAAGACTTCATATGAGGCGACAGTATCTGCTTCCGCACTGTGTGCATTTTCAAGCGTTTTACCGCAATAAAATTTGTATGCAGCCGATAGATTCCTTTTTTCCATCATATGGAAAATTTTCTGCGAATCCAGCAAATTTCTCTTTTCGATATCAAAATCCAATCCAGCCCGAAGAAATTCTTCTACCAATAGAGGGATGTCATATTTCAGGACATTAAATCCTGCCAAATCTGCTCCTTCAAAAAACTGAAAGAGCTCCCGCGAAATGTCCTTAAATGTTGGCGCATCTACCACATCCGCGTCATAGATACCATGTATCAATGAAGTTTCTTTGGGGATTGGGATGGTTGGGTTGATTTTCGTGGTTTTTGACTCTTGGCGTCCGTTGGGATGAACCTTCAATATTGAAATCTCTACGATCCTGTCTGTAGAAATGTTGATCCCTGTCGCTTCCAGGTCAAAAAATGCCAAGGGCGTTTTTATATTCAAACTCATAATATGTTGTCGGTAAATGATAAAGAAGCATCCCGCTGAGAATGCTATGATCCTACAAAGATACGGCTTTAAACCCAAAATACGCATTAGAATTTTCACTACCACCTGCCGAATTCAACCGTTTCACATCATTTAGCAAGTTTACGGTAGAGGTGTTGTAGTCCAATCTCCAAAATTATCAGATTACCCGTGTCAATCAATCCTATTGAATTGAACGGAAAAACTTTAATTCAATTAACGGGATAATACTTTCTAATTGTCCACTAGCAAATGGTAATCTGGAAACAATTGGCCCTACAATGAAATATTGCGGTCAATTTTTTTGTTGGTATACTAGTGGGAGGAAATCGGCGGATGCGGTAGAATTCAGGGAGGGGAATGCTAACTTGGTGGGGTACAGGATATTTTAACCTTTGCACACCATAATGTGGATAAGTGGGTGTATAAATTGTTTAAAACCTTTCCTCCAAAGAAGGTACATTTGTAAATATGGCAGAAAGTAGCGCAAGTAAAAACGAGCGGTTGGGACAGCGAAGGCGGTTTCCCGATACACCCACAGGGCTGGGCAAGATGCCTCCGCAGGCAGTGGATTTGGAGGAAGCGGTCTTGGGAGCCTTGATGTTGGAAAAGGATGCCTTGACTACAGTCGTGGATATTTTGTCGCCGGAAAGCTTTTACAAAGATTCCCACAAGCTGATTTATGACAGCATTCTGGACTTATTTAACGAGGGGGAACCTATCGACTTGTTGACGGTCACCAACCAGCTGCGTAAAAACGGGAAGTTGGAACTGGCCGGAGGAGCTTTCTATATTACTGAACTTACCTCCCGTGTATCTTCTGCGGCCAATATTGAATTCCATGCGAGGATAGTCACTGAGCAGGCCATGAAGCGGGATATGATCCGCATAGCGTCGGATATCCAGCGGGAGGCCTTTGAGGACACTACGGATGTGTTTGAGCTGTTGGACAAGATGGAGCAGTCTCTTTTTGAGATTTCCGAAAACAACATCAAAAAGAATTACATGGACATGCGGTCCATCATGCGGGAGGCCATTACCGAATTGGAAGGTAAAAAGGGTCAAAAGGATGGTCTGACTGGGGTTCCCAGCGGTTTTACCGCGCTTGACCGGGTAACATCGGGTTGGCAAAAATCCGATTTGGTTATTATTGCTGCACGTCCCGCCATGGGAAAGACGGCCTTTGTGCTTTCGGTATTGAGAAATGCTGCCGTGGACCACAACCGTCCTGTGGCCATTTTTTCCCTTGAAATGTCCTCGATTCAGCTGGCTAACAGACTGATATCCTCTGAATCGGAGCTGGATTCTGAAAAGATTAAAAAAGGAAACTTGGCGGATTATGAATGGCAACAGCTGATCCATAAAACAAGCAAATTATCCACAGCCCCTCTCTTTGTGGATGATACCCCGGCCTTATCCATCCTGGAACTCAGGGCGAAATGCAGGAGATTAAAGGCACAAAATGACATTCAGATGATCGTTGTCGATTACCTACAGCTTATGTCAGGTGAGAGCAGCAAGGGAGGAAATACCGGCAACAGGGAGCAGGAAATATCAAGTATCTCCCGGGCATTGAAAAAAATTGCCAAGGAACTCAACGTGCCTGTCATCGCCCTTTCCCAGTTATCCCGGGCTGTGGAAACACGGGGTGGAGACAAGCGACCCCAACTCTCGGATTTGAGAGAATCTGGTGCAATCGAGCAGGACGCGGATATCGTGATGTTTCTTTATAGACCGGAATATTATGGCATCACGGAAGATGAGGAAGGACACAGTACCGCCGGAGTGGGTGAGGTCATAATTGCCAAACACAGAAATGGATCTTTGGAAAATGTCAAGCTTCGGTTTATTGGCAAATACACTAAATTTACCGACTTGGAACTCAATACCCCCTATGCGGCGCAAGATGCGCTTTATGGCAGTAGGTTTCCAAGCAGTGCCAGCGGAAAGGATTTTGAGCAGGGCAACACCATTCGGTTGGGCAGTAAGGCCAACGGACCAGACAGCCTGCCCGACACCTCCGATGATCCGTTGCTTGGAGGATTTGGGTCCAACGATCCAGCTCCATTTTAAATCAGCTACCTTTTAAATTTTCTATCTATGAAAGCTATTGTATTGGACCGTACCCTTCCTCAGGGAATTTCCATTCAAGATGTAAGCCTTGGCCCTCTGGGAGACCATGATGTTCGGATTGAATTGGCCGCTGCCGCCCTAAACCACCGGGATGAATGGTGTCGGCAGGGTAAATACGCCAATTTGAAAGACGGAGTGATTTTGGGATCGGATGGTTCGGGAATCGTCGTGGAGGCCGGAAGAAGCGTGGACCACTCTTGGATTGGGAAGGAAATAATCATCAATCCGGCCCTTCACTGGGGCGACAACCAACGGGTACAGAGTTCGGATTTCCGTATTCTTGGAATGCCAGATCATGGTACATTGGCAGAATTTATTCAAATATCAGGAGACCGTATCTATTCCAAACCGGATCACCTGAGCCTTGTCGAGGCCGCAGCGTTGCCGCTGGCAGGACTTACCGCTTATAGGGCTCTTTTTTACCAAGGGGAATTGAAGCAGGGGCAAAAAGTGCTTATTACGGGAATCGGCGGAGGTGTGGCCCAGTTTGCTTTGCAGTTTGCCCTAGCCCAAAAAGCAACCGTTTATGTCAGCAGTAGTTCCCAGGATAAGCTGGCGGCAGCTACCGCTCTAGGAGCTAAAGGAGGGTTTGTTTATTCCGAACCCTCATGGGTAGAGGAGGCCAAAAGTCTCACAGGAGGATTTGATTTGGTTATTGACAGTGCAATGGGCAATACCTTGGGGAATTTGCTGGACGTCATTAAGCCAGGCGGAAAGCTGGTTTTTTTTGGGGCTACCCTCGGAAATCCTTCCGAGATGAACGTGAGAAAGATCTTTTGGAATCAGCTTACTTTGAAGGGGACGACGATGGGCAGTGACCGGGATTTTGAGGAAATGCTGGATTTTGTCTCGCACCATAAAGTTATGCCCGTCATTGACCATATTTTTAATTTTGACCAAGCCATCACAGCATTTGATCGGATGCGGCGGGGCGCCCAGTTGGGTAAACTGGTCCTAGGGATCATGCAATAGGTTTATTTCAAGGTTCGTTTAGGGAGAAAGAAGTTTGTGCAGAAGGATGTATCTGCCGGAATCATCCTACTCGTATTCCATTTGAAAATTAAAAAAGGCATTTTCCAACTCTTTTTTGGCATGGAGGTTTTTTTGTTGGATCGACAATTCTAATCCCTTTTCATATATTTGCCGCACCTTGTCGGTGTTTTCTGCGTTGATAAAAAAGGCGGCGGCATGATAATAGGCCGGCAAATAGTCCGGGAAATCCCGTAAAAGTTTGTCAAAGTACATTGTCGCTTGGTTTTTGTCTACGGATTGGTATTCCAAAGCGAGTGCGTAATAATTAAATGGATCATTGGGATCTTCCTGTGCAAACTGTAAGAGATGTTCTATGCGTGGTAAATTGTTCATGATTCTTTTTTTGAATTGTACGGGTTATCACTAAATTCACGAAATTTAAAGAAAAATATAAATTTAATATATGAAAATTCTTGTTTGTATTACCCATGTACCGGATACTACCTCCCGGATACAGTTTACAGATAACAATACCAAATTTGACAAAACCGGCGTACAGTTCGTTATCGGGCCATATGATGACTATGCGCTGGCCCGTGCTGTGGAGCTTAGAGATCAGACTGGAGGCAAGCTTACTGTGCTGAATGTAGGAGAGGCAGAAACAGATCCCACACTGCGGAAAGCCCTGGCCATCGGAGCCGACGAGGCGATCCGGGTCAATGCCCATCCTAAAGATTCCTTTTTTGTTGCCCAACAGATTGCCCATGTGGCTGAAGAAGGTGCCTATGACTTGATCCTGATGGGGAGGGAATCCAGCGACTATAATGGAGGTATGGTCCACGGTATGGTAGGCGAAATGATGGGACTGCCTTCCATTTCACCTGTGATGAAGTTGGATGTAGACGGAAACACAGCCAAATTGTCCCGGGAGATTGAAGGCGGTAAGGAGGAGTTGGAAGTGCTCCTTCCTCTCATTGCCGGCTGTCAGGAACCTATTGCAGAGTGGAAAATACCTAACATGCGTGGTATCATGTCGGCCAGGAGCAAGCCGTTGACAGTAAAAGAAGCGGAAACGGACGAAGTTCATGCCACAGAAGTATCCTACACCTTACCTCCCGCGAAGGGAGCGGTCAAGCTTTTTGATAAAGATCAGGTGGAGGAATTGGTGAAATTATTAAAAAATGAAGCAAACGTGCTTTAATTACCTAAAGAAAGAAGAATCATGTCTGTATTGATCTACATAGAACACGAAGATGGTGTCGTAAAAAAATCATCTCTGGAAGCGGTATCCTATGGCAAAACCCTTGCAGAATCATTAGGCACCGAAGCGGTGGCGGTGGGATTGGGAAGTATTTCCTCAGAGGAATGGGCGCTGGTGGGCCATGCGGGAGCCAGTAAGGGGTACCACGTCAATGACAGCCGCCTAAATGCTGGGATTATCCAGGCGCATACCGCTGCTGTTTCAGAAGTTTTTGAGCATACCGGAGCTGATGTGTTGGTGTTGGCCAAGTCTTCTTTGGGGGATGCGGTTGCAGCCAGATTGTCCGTGAAACTTCAAGCGGCCCTGGTATCCAATGTTGTTTCCCTTCCGGATCTTGCTGACGGATTTCAAGTAAAGCGCAGTATTTTTACGGGGAAAGCCTTTGCCATCACCGCAGTGCAAACCTCCAAAAAAATCCTTGCCATCAAAAAAAATATTTTGGAAATTCGCCAAGATGCTATTGATATTCCAGTGGAGGAATTCGCAGTTTCACTAGAGGACCGGGTTTTTGCTGCAAAAATAACCGGGACGGAGAAAGCTGAAGGAGAAATTTCCCTGCCGGAGGCTGATATTGTGGTATCAGGAGGCCGTGGACTAAAAGGCCCGGAAAACTGGGGCATTATTGAGGATTTAGCCAAAGCCTTGGGCGCAGCTACCGGATGTTCCAAGCCCGTATCCGACCTAAACTGGCGCCCGCACCACGAGCACGTAGGGCAGACGGGGATAAAAGTTTCCCCAAGCCTTTATGTGGCGGTTGGAATTTCAGGTGCTATTCAGCATCTTGCGGGGGTGAATGCCTCCAAGAACATATTGGTCATCAATAAGGATCCGGAAGCTCCATTTTTCAAGGCTGCGGATTATGGGATCGTGGGTGACGCCTTTGAAGTTTTGCCCAAGTTAACTGAAGCAATAAAAGCGATAAAATAATGTCAGTGGAAAATGCGATTGAATTAGAAATAATAGGTCTCACGGCTAACCATTCCCAATCCGGATCTTTTACCTTGGTGCTTGGAGAAGTGGAAGGGAACAGACGGTTACCCATTATTATTGGGATGTTTGAGGCGCAGGCGATAGCGATTGAACTGGAAAAAATCATTCCCAATAGGCCTATGACGCATGATTTGTTTAAGTCATTTGCCACCAATTTTGACTTTACCCTAGACCATATTTTGATTTCCGATATGCGGGAGGGGGTGTTTTATGCCAAAATAATATGTCAAGGACCTTTCAAAAAAGTGGAAATTGATGCCAGGCCTTCGGATGCCATTGCCATTGCGGTGCGCTTTGAGGTTCCTGTCTATTGTTCTCTTCCTGTGATGGCAGAGGCCTCTATGGAAGATACCGATGACCGGGATACTTCCGGTGCTGCTGAGAAGCCCCAGTCTAGGCAAATGCCTTCTGTGGAAAGCAAAAAAACGGAGGGTAGTTTAAAGAATTTCTCGTTGGATAAGTTGAATCAGATGCTGGATAAGGCCATAAAAAGCGAAGATTACGAACGGGCTGCGAGGCTGAGGGATGAGATCAACCGACGAAATTGAGACTCGAATCCCGACCTTATTTTATGTCAGAAAGACTGCCCGGGAGTGGGGAATGGATAAACACTCTTAACTACCTTACATTTAAAAATTTCTATGGAGTATGCGAGAGGCCTAGGCGGTATATTGGTACTGTTAGCAGTTGCCACACTCTTTTCGGCAAAAAGGGGGCAGGTTGACTGGAGGTTGGTTGGAATCGGGGTTACCTTGCAGGTTGTTTTCGGAATTTTAATTACCAAAGTAGATTTAGTAGCGGATATTTTTGCTTCCATTAGCCGTGGATTTGTTCTTTTTCTGAGTTTTTCCCAAGACGGTGCTTCCTTTCTCTTTGGAGATTTGGCGACCAATTCATTTGGGTTCATATTTGCTTTTCAGGTACTTCCAACTATTATCTTTTTTTCCACCGTCTCGGCAGGATTGTATTACCTGGGGATCCTGCAAAAGGTAGTGTATGGCATCGCTTGGGTGATGTCAAGGACTATGAGGTTATCCGGGGCAGAAAGCTTATCGGCCGCAGGCAATATCTTCTTGGGTCAAACGGAAGCTCCTTTGCTGGTTAGACCTTTCATTCCTACAATGACCCGTTCAGAACTTATGTGCCTGATGACGGGAGGTATGGCGACCATCGCCGGAGGGGTATTGGCAGGATATGTCGCTTTTTTAGGCGGGGATAGCCTGGAGGAGCAAAGCCGTTTCGCAACCTATTTACTGGGCGCAAGTATTATGAATGCACCGGCTGCCATCGTAATGTCTAAGATAATCATCCCGGAATCAAACAAAGAGGCCGTGGTTGATACCTTGGAGATCAATGCTGAAAATGAAGATGTCAACTTGATAGACGCAATGTCCCGGGGAGCAGGGGAAGGGCTGAAACTGGCTTTGAATGTAGGGGCGATGCTTTTGGCGTTTATCGCGGTCATCGCTGCGCTTAACTACCTGCTTTCTGACGTGATTGGTGCCTACTCGGGGCTTAATGGGCTGATCTTAAAAACAACCAACGGACAGTTTCAAGGGTTATCTCTGGAGTATATTTTGGGACAAATTTTTCGGATTTTTGCCTGGGTCATTGGTGTGGAATGGAGCGAAACCCTACAGGTGGGATCTTTGCTGGGTCAAAAAACGGTGATTAACGAATTTGTGGCTTACTTGGGATTGGCTGATATGAAGGAGGCGGGGACTCTTTCCGACCGTTCTATTACGATTGCGACTTATGCGCTTTGCGGTTTCTCCAATTTCAGCTCCATCGCCATACAGGTGGGGGGAATAGGCAGCATCGCTCCCAACCAACAGGGAAACCTCTCCAAACTTGGGATGCATGCCCTACTGGCAGCGACCCTGGCCTGCCTGATGACGGCAACCATTGCAGGGGCACTATTTTAATCAGACAATTAACGTCTTAAAAAAGTGACCACAAAGGACGCAGAGGAATTTTTAGGGCATGATTAAAAAATTAACCGCAAAGGGCGCAAAGAATGCGCAAAGGTCGCTAAGCTTTTGATTCGTTGGAGTAATAAAAGAACCACAAAGGGCACAAGTAGGCACAGAGGCCACTAAGATATAATTGTCTTCGTGTCCTTTGAGGTTCTTGGTGCTCTTTGTGGTCCACTTTTTTTATCCTTGAGGTCTTGGCCTTTCTATTCGTTGATAACGATCTTTTCTATTTTGTCCCCCTGTCGGATGGCGTCAATTACTTCAAGGCCTTCCGTTACTTTCCCAAAGCAGGTGTGGTTTCTGTCCAGGTGTTGGGTATTGGCTCTGCTGTGGCAGATGAAAAACTGGGAGCCGCCGGTGTTTCTTCCAGCATGGGCCATTGATAATACT
>DATHWC010000227.1:0-6573 GCA_035460985.1 Lunatimonas sp. | reverse complement strand
CCTACATACACCTCGGATTCCAGGTTGGACATGCCCTCGAGCAGATCGCCCAACTTAAACATGGAAAGCTTGTTCAGTATCAAACCGAAGGATCCCTTTTCATTGGCATCACACAGCAAGATGACAGATCTAACGAAATTTTCATCCTGTAGAAAGGGCTCGGATATTAATAAACATCCTGACGATGGCGGTATGTTTGAATTAACATTCATTAAATTTCTTTTCATTAGAGGGCTTAAGATAAAGCAAAAAAATTTAATTCCAATATCTTTACATTTTTAAATTAGTATAAAGGAAAAATAAGTAAAATAATGAAAATAGCAGGCTTAAGAAAGGAGTATTCTTCCAAAATATTAGAAATAAATAAGGTTGATCCAAATCCCATAGAACAATTTAAATCCTGGATGGTGGAGTCAATTGATGCCGGTGTCAATGAACCTAACGCCATGCACCTGTCGACAGTTACCCCGGAAAACCGTCCCTCCTCCCGCATAGTCCTGCTGAAAGGTGTAGATCGCGGCTTTGTTTTTTTCACCAATTACCAAAGCAAAAAAAGTCGGGAATTGCTCGCAAATCCCTTTGCCGCCATCACATTTTTTTGGGCTGAAATGGAAAGGCAGGTACGAATAGAAGGTTCCGTAGAAAAGATCTCCGAGGCAGAGTCCGATGAATACTTCCTTTCCCGACCCATAGAAAGTCAAATCGGTGCCTGGACCTCCCCACAAAGTGAGGAAATACCCGACCGGGACTTTTTGGAAAAGAGAAAAGAAGCCATGGAAGCCCGGTTTGCCGCAGAAGAACTAAAAAGGCCGCCACATTGGGGAGGATTTCGCCTCATGCCGGAACAAATAGAATTCTGGCAAGGAGGCCCCGCAAGACTTCATGACAGGATTCTTTACACCCTTATGCCTGACAACTCCTGGACACTCAAACGCCTTGCTCCGTAATATATTTGCGCATTGTTTAATTGTTAATTGTAAATGGTTAATGGTTAATTCGTAATTAACTGCTTCCCTAAGATAAGTTTAAACAGATTATGCCCACCCCGTAATTCGTAATTTCTAATTCGTAATTGATTTAAGTCAGATCAAACAGATTATTAACCCCTATCACCCGTTCGACGGTAAATCCTTCCCCATATTTGACGGAAATCTTGTGGCCAAACTCTTTGGCTCTTGCCTCAATAAAATCCATGAAGTCTGGGCTTGAAATAAAGCTTTCAGGCTCCTTGCTATTGGGGTCAAAAAACTGGGACTTGAATGCCATAATACTGGCCTTTTTTGTGTCCCAGAAGGGGGTGATGTCAACGACAAAATTTGGTTCTATATAATTGTTTTGGATGTAGTGGTAGACCGCTTTAGGCCTCCAAGCTTTTTGGGCCTTGCCTTCCCACTCCGTTTCCAGCATACGGAGGCCGCTGACAAAGCAGGCTTTGGTTGCCAGACTGCCCCCCTTTCCATGGTCGGGATGGCGGTCCGCTACGGCATTGGCCAATACGATCTCAGGTCGGTACTTTCGGATAATCCGTGCAATGGCAACTTGATGTTCCCTATCCTCCGTGAAAAACACATCGGCAAAACCGAGGTTTTCCCTGGCGCTTAACCCCAGTATTTTTGTCGCAACCCCAGATTCCTGCAACCGAATGGCAGGCGTACCCCTAGTTCCCATCTCCCCATGGGTAAGATCCAAGATACCCACTTTTAATCCCTTTGCTACGTGGGAGGCGATTGTTCCGGAGCAGGACAGTTCTGCGTCATCCGGGTGAGCTGCTATTACCAGTATATCAAGTTTGTTCATGCTTTATCTATCTAATTTTCAGTCCCATCCCCACTCTAAGTACAGCGCTGGTGGAAATATTATTCATCCGGGTGATATGTGAAACGGACACCCCATACCTTCTTGCTATTACAGACAGATTTTCCCCGCTTCTTACCCGGTGGACAATGGCCTCCTTCATTTTGAGGACATGTTCAAAATTATGGGAAGTAAGTGTGAAATTAGACTGCTTGAGTTTGTGGTCGGTAAAATCGAACATGTCTTCCGGGTTCATGGAAAGTCCTTTATACCGGACTTCAAAATGAAGGTGTGGCCCAGTGCTCCTTCCAGTACTTCCTCCAAGCCCTATAACATCTCCGGAACGGACTTCCTGCCCCACACTCACGAGGATTTTGGAAAGGTGTCCATACAGCGTCTCCAATCCGTTCCTATGCCGGATCAATACAAAATGACCATAACCATAGCGGTCATAGGAAGCCATACGCACAATGCCGTCAAAAGCACTATATACATCGTCTCCCGTAGTCAACCGTAAGTCCACGCCGTGATGCCAACGGAACCTTCTAAATCCAAATTCGGAACTTAGCCTGCTGTCTTTTAGGGGCATGCTCCATAGTGAACCATATTGAGGATCGTACAACCGGATCGGTATGGTGTCTAAGAAGCCTTTTGGATCAAAATCATAAATGTCAATCTTCTTACTATCCC
The DNA here is from genome assembly GCA_035460985.1 of Lunatimonas sp. Classification (GTDB taxonomy): domain Bacteria; phylum Bacteroidota; class Bacteroidia; order Cytophagales; family Cyclobacteriaceae; genus Lunatibacter. The sequence goes on along the minus strand of DATHWC010000227.1, from coordinate 4,089 downwards.
AAGAAGCATAATACTCAAAAGCAGTCACCCAAATACTGTCAATCAGAATCTGTTCAGACACCTGCACCAATTGGTTGGTGGGTGCCCATACGATGGAAATAGTATCCTCGTTGACGATTGAAAGGCGCTTTTTAAGATCCACATTTCCTGTGAAAATTAAAGAATCCGTTCCTTTTTGTAAATTGTACAAATATTCCTGCACGTCAAAGGGCTGAATATTTTTTTGGTCTGGTGTGGGTCTGTCTTGGGTATTGGATTTCTTGATTATCCGCTGATTAATCTGCCCTATCGCTATTCCCGGCAAAATCCAAAGAAAAACTAAGATTAAGCAGTTTCGCCAGTTTGGGTCCATGAACACGAATTAGGATAGTTCGTGCTCAGCCAAATACCTTTCCGCATCCAAAGCGGCCATGCAGCCTGTCCCCGCGGCTGTCACCGCCTGCCGGTAAACATGGTCTTGGGCATCGCCACAGGCAAACACACCGGGAATATTGGTTTTTGTGGTCCCGGGAATAGTCTGAATATAGCCGTTTTCATCCATGTTGATAAAAGGCTGAAATACCTCCGTGTTTGGCTGATGTCCGATGGCCACAAAAAACGCCCCTACTGGCAGGTCATAAATACCGTTGGTCTTGTTGTTTTTCAGTTTGACACCTGTCACTTCTTCCTCGCCCAGGATTTCGACAGTCTCATGATTCCAGAGGATCTCTATCTTGGGGTTTTTCATCACCCTGTTTTGCATGATCTGAGAAGCCCGCAATTCATCTCTACGGACGATCATGTATACTTTACTGCAAATATTTGAAAGGTAAGATGCTTCTTCACAGGCTGTGTCTCCACCCCCTACTATTGCCACTTCCAATCCGCGGAAGAAAAATCCGTCGCAAACGGCACAGGCTGATACACCCTTCCCATTGAGCCGGGTCTCACTTTCCAGTCCGAGCCACTTGGCAGATGCCCCGGTGGATATGATGACCGTTTCCGCCAACAATTCCTGCGAATCGTCTACGGTTACTTTATGGGGCTGCGAGTCGAAATCTACCTTGGTGACCAATCCGTACCGTACAACTGTTCCAAACCGTTCCGCCTGCTTCCGAAAATCCTCCATCATCTCAGGTCCCATGACCCCATCCGGATATCCCGGATAGTTTTCCACGTCATTGGTAATGGTCAATTGACCTCCGGGTTGGATTCCCGTATATAAAACCGGATTGAGACCAGCTCTTGCCGCATAAATGGCAGCCGTATATCCGGCCGGACCAGATCCAATAATCAATACCTTTATCTTTTCTATTTCCTCACTCATTGATAATGCGTTTTAAAGAAGGGCAAATTTTGCTATTTTTATAAAATAAACAAAGCTCCACCATCACTGAAAATGTACGTTGTTAACTAATTTGAACGTAGCGGGTACAAAAAAGAGGGGTAGCAACTACCCCTCTCTCCGTATGCTATGAAAATAAGTACTTATCCCAGATAAGGCTTGAGCGTTTTACTCCTCGACGTGTGTCTTAGCCTTCTGATTGCTTTCTCTTTGATTTGTCTGACACGCTCTCTGGTGAGGTTGAATTTCTCCCCTATCTCCTCAAGGGTCATGGCATGTTCGCCATTCAATCCGAAGTACAGGGTGATGACATCTGCCTCCCGCTGGGTAAGCGTAGAAAGCGCACGTTGCACTTCTTTGCGAAGCGAGTCGTTCATCAGTCCGTCATCCGGCTTGGTCTCCCCGTCATTCTCCAACACATCCAACAGGCTGTTTTCTTCACCTTGAACAAACGGGGCATCCATGGATACGTGTCTTCCCGAAATTTTCATGGTATCCACCACTTCGCCGGCAGTCACTTCCAGCACTTCGGCCAACTCTTCCGGAGATGGTTCCCTTTCAAATTTCTGCTCCAACTCCGAAAAGGTTTTGCTGATTTTGTTGAGTGAACCAACCCTGTTAAGGGGCAGTCGAACTATCCTGGACTGTTCGGCAAGTGCCTGTAGGATGGACTGTCTGATCCACCAAACGGCATAGGAGATGAATTTAAACCCACGGGTTTCGTCAAATCGCTGTGCGGCTTTAATCAATCCCAAATTACCTTCATTGATCAAATCACCCAAGGACAGGCCCTGATTTTGATACTGTTTGGCAACAGATACCACAAACCGCAGGTTGGCTTTTGTGAGCTTTTCCAAGGCAAGTTGATCTCCTTCTCTGATTCTCTTAGCCAATACGACTTCCTCATCAGCGGTGAGAAGATCCACCTTTCCTATTTCCTGTAAGTATTTGTCCAGAGATTGACTTTCTCTGTTGGTAATCTGTTTGCTAATTTTAAGCTGCCTCATTCAAGTATCTGATTTTTTTGACTCACTAAATAACAGAAGTAAACTTTAAATAAGTTCAACCGATGTTATTATTTCGAAGTTAATTAAGATTATTGGGACGATTTATCGGATTTCTCACCTTTAGGAAGCAAAACTTTTCTGGAAAGTTTATATTTTCCGGTCTTTTTGTCCACGTCTATCAGTTTCACGGTAATTTCCTCACCGGACTCAAGCACTCCGTCCATCGTCTCCAACCTTTCCCATTTAATTTCAGAAATATGAAGCAAACCATCTTTTCCTGGCATAAATTCGACAAAAGCACCAAAAGGCATGATATTTTTCACCTTACCAGTATATACTTCGCCTATCTCAGGTTGGGCTACTATGGCCCGGATTCTGCTGATGGCTTCATCCATGGACTCCTGATTGTTGGAGAAAATATTTATTTTTCCCTTGTTGTCTGATTCCTCGATAATGATAGTGGCACCGGTATCCTTTTGGATTTCCTGAATCACTTTACCCCCAGGCCCGATGACAGCACCGATAAGCTCTTTCGGAATCTCCATGTTTTTAGATCGCGGAGCATGTGGCTTATAATCAGATTTGGGTTGAGCCAATGTCTTGGTGATCTCATCCAAAATGTGAAGTCTGCCTTTTTTGGCTTGGTAAAGCGCCTCTTTAAGCACATTATAATCCAGACCTTCCACCTTGAGATCCATCTGACAGGCAGTGATACCCTTGGCAGTGCCTGTTACTTTGAAATCCATGTCGCCCAAGTGATCCTCATCTCCTAAGATATCGGACAAAATGGTGTAATTTCCTGTCTTTGGATCTGAAATCATACCCATTGCAATCCCGGTGACTGCCGATTTGATCGGTATACCGGCATCCATCATGGCCAACGATCCGGCACATACTGTTGCCATGGATGAAGACCCGTTGGATTCAAGAATATCAGAAACAATTCGGATGGTATAGGGGTTTTCGGCATCCGAAGGAAGCACTCTCTTGAGAGCACGCATCGCCAGATTACCATGACCTACTTCCCTACGTCCAGGTCCGCGGTTTATTTTTACCTCACCGGTACTAAATCCCGGAAAGTTATAGTGCAAATAAAATTTGTTATAGCCTGAATGAACCGCCCCATCTACCATCTGCTCATCCAATTTCGTACCAAGGGTACAGGTGGTGACCGACTGAGTCTCACCCCGGGTGAAGATGGCCGATCCGTGGGCGGAAGGCAAATAATCCACAACGGACCATATCGGACGGATTTCGTCCGGGTTACGTCCATCAAGTCGCTTTTTCTCAATAAGAGTGAAATTTCGTGCGGCTTCCTTGTGTATCTTCCCAAAGTATGGACCTATCAAAGATGCATTGTATGGATGTTCTTCTCCCAAGCTTTCAACAAATCCTTCTTTGATCGCCTTGATGATTTCAGAGCGCTCGCTTTTATTGGGGATTTGACGGCTTACCGCCTCGTAGCACTTATCGTACAATTCGGTTTTCATTTTCTCCATCAAAGCCTCATCGTGGGTTTCGTGGTTATAAGTCCGCTTAACGTCCTTTCCCACGAGGGTCGTGAGTTCCTTTTGCACCTGACAATGCCGCTTGATTTCTTCATGGGCATATTGAAGCGCATCTACCATCTCATCCTCGGAAACCTCGTCGCCTTCGCCCTCTACCATAAGGATAAACTCCTCAGATCCCGCAACTATAAGCTCCAGCGAAGCTTTCTTGAGATCGGAAGGTTTGGGGTTAAGGATAAGCTTACCGTCA
>DATHWC010000226.1:0-4788 GCA_035460985.1 Lunatimonas sp. | reverse complement strand
GATTAAATGCCATTCCTGAAAAAAATGAAATCGAATGGCACTTCCATATTAACAGGAGAAAATATGAGATAATATTTTTGGACGGGAGAACCAAAAGAGGCTATTCAGTTAGCGGAGATCCTAAGGCCAGGGAGTTTTGGCATGCTTCGATAATTAGTGAGGGATCTCTCAAAATGCAAATCCCCATGGTAGGCGCTGAATCGGAGCTCACCATTTTGATTTCACCAACATCAATAATTAATATACCGGCAATAGACTTCGATGAGTTTACATTTCTTGGTGAATTGATTGCAAAATGTAAAACTAAGAAGGACGAAACCCTGGATGTTTATGATCATTGGAAAAATCAGAGTAAGACCTTTGAGGCTTTACTTCATTATATTGCCACGAGAGGCAATATGATTGATTCAACTCTTGTAACCCGGAATTTGATACTGACAGGTGATGTCCACTTTTGCTCTGCAAGTAAATTAACTTATCAAAATCGGAGGATGGAGCAAGAAACCGACAAGACACTCGCCAACGCAGTATTCGCGCAATTATCATCCAGTTCATTTAAAAAACAGACTTCCCGCACCAGACTACTGCACCACAATGGTTATAAATTTACTACTATGACCGGACTATCCTTTGAAAAACCTGCAATATACGCACTGCTGCGAATTACAGTAATAGGAGATGTGCTGATCTTTATGGTGGACCGTATTGCAAATTTAATCGATAGTGATCCCGTTTACTTTCTTGAACCGAAGCTTCCCAAGCCCAAGGAGTTTTTTGGGTGGGAAGGACCAAATGACTTTGGCAACATAAGTCTATTAAAAATCAAAAGTCAAAACATTTTAGGCCGGATATATGAAGCCTTTGCAGAGGCTAGAGGCGTTAAACCCGACTATACCATGATACCAATTAAACCAGCTACGATGCTCACTAAAGATCAGGCACTAAGGATCATCGAACCCGCCCTGCCCAATCCGAGATGGCGCTATAAAACCGATTATATAGTAGCTGAAAATGAAGTGAGAGAGACCATAATGGGAGAAATATTGGATGTAGGAAATCCCGACTCGCCAGACAAAAACAAGGCACTCAAAGAATATTTAAAGGCTTCCAAAAACCATTCTGAATTTACCCATAAATGGGGAAGTGGAAAAGAAATCGTGGGAATGAACAATGTGTCCGAACTATCTTTTGATTGGCAAAATGGGCGGGAAAAATTGGTTGAACAAAAATCATGGTGGTATTTAAAGCCAAAAAACGAAAATAAACCGCATCTCTTTTTTCCACTATCCAAATTCAGGGTTTCCATGGAATTTAGGGAGGAAGATTTACCCAATCTGGTTTAAAAAAACAAACTCGATCAATGAGTAATACGCAACATAAAATATCGGTAGCTCTCTTTGATACTTTCAGTTTTATTGAACGAACAAGCGAGAATGAATTGATGCTAAGGGAAGTTGTTCGTATGATGGGATGGGAACTCGATGAACTAGCTGGATTTTCCATAGATGATCTGAGTGATGCTCTGAGACCACTGGCCAATGAATTGAAAGGGTTGGTGGTATTTGTGGATAACCCTCCCACAAGTTTTTCGGATTTTGAAAAGGTTCTAGAATTGTCTGAAAACCTTTTTAAACATATTATGGCTTTAAATCAAGTTTTAGCGAACCTGGAATTTAACGGACCGGGAAAAGAACGTCTTGGTGAATTCGCAGAAGACGTTGTGAATTGTTTAATTGTTCATTATTTAGCTGTAAAGTTCCCCCTATTTTATCATTTATCTGTTTTGCTTACTATCATCAAAGGAATTGATAGGCTGGCTCCCCTCTCCACGGATGAGGAAAGGACCATTCGTCATTCCTCCATTATTCCTGCTTTTCATCCAAAGCGTATAACCAAACTTTTTAACAATCCTGTGTCCTTGCTTACTGAAGAATATTTTCCAAATGGACTATCTACTGAAAAAGACGCAATTACTGCGGCCAATAAACTTTTCCCTAGACTCGCTAATATTTTAAATGAATTAGGTATAAACACCGTTTTTGGATACAATAAACAACACGGCCTGGAATTTACCGAACATGGAGACAAAATTATTGCTGGAATGCTTACGGCATTTTTGGACAGTGATATAGGGGAGCAGGATTTGGATTTTTCATTGAGCCTGGCCTTATCTCCTACCAATAGAGGAGATTTGGGACTGGTAGTAATACCATCGGGGAATTTTAATTTTTCCAACACCATAGACGAATGGTTGGTCCAGATGAAACTTTCAGCGGGAATCGAAGGATTTGCAATTGGCCGGGACGACGTAACAGTGTTGGCTGCTACAGAGACAACTGCCTTTAATGCTTCCCTTATCCTGCAAAAGATACCGGTAACTGAAAATGCTCCCACTTTGCTCTGGGGTAGCGCAGATGGGAGCCATCTGCAAATAGGCGGTTTGTTGGTATCCTCCGTAATAGACTACGACAATCAGGTGCTTGCCTTTGATTTTTTTGTCCAAGCCTTATCATCCTCGATAAAAATTTCCCCCAAAGATGGGGATGGATTTATTAATTCCATACTTCCTTCCGATGGGTTACTTCTTGATTTCGATTTTGGAATCGGATGGTCCAACCAAAGGGGCCTCCATTTTAAAGGATCTGCCGGTACTGAAGCGGTTTATCCCATCCATAAAAAAATATTGAATACCCTGGTTTTTGACCGACTTTATTTACGGTTCCAAGCAAAGGATACTATGCTCCAATTGGAAGCGCTATTGGATTTCAGCGTTGAAATTGGTCCCGTTGAAGCTAGGATAAACACTGTAGGGATAAAGTCAGCCCTGGATAATTTAGGGGAAACTGGCAATATTGGTTTTGGCAATTTATCATTAGGCTTTGCTTACCCCAAAGGCATCGGTATTCTGGTGAAATCCGACATTCTTACCGGTGGGGGCTTTCTTGAGCTGGATCCCGGGAGCCACCGCTATTCCGGGGTACTGGCCTTAAAACTGGCTCTAGAGAAAAGGGACATCGGGTTGGTAGCCGTTGGCCTCATAGAAACCCGTTTGCCGAATGCCGAGAAAGGCTTCTCCATGTTGATCAGTATCAGTGTGTACTTTTCTCCTGCGATTCCTCTGGCCTTTGGGTTCAAACTCAATGCCGTGGGAGGATTGGTCGGTATCCACCGGACAATGAATGTGGACATATTGAGGGAGCGTATCCGGAACGGTGCCGTGAAATCGGTTATGTTCCCGGAAAATGTCATCGAGAATGCCCCAATGGTCCTCAGTAACCTAAGGGCTGTTTTCCCGGCACAAAAGAACCATTATGTAGTGGCTCCCTTCTTTAAGATCGGATATGGCACACCCACTGTTTTGGAGGCGGACCTGGGCATTCTGCTGGAAATCCCCTTCAAAGGGCGACTAATCCTGCTCGGGAGTTTGGGTGTGTATCTGCCCAACAAGGACTCGGAAAAACGCCTGGGGGAAATACACGTGGATATCTTCGGGGATCTGAATTTTGCCGGGTCCTATGTCCTGGTAGAAGGAAGGCTGCGGGATTCGGAATTATCGGGAGTTGCGCTTACCGGGGGCTTTGCCTTTATCCTGGACTGGGGAAGCAACCCACAATTCCTGTTGGCGGTAGGCGGGTATCACCCACGCTATAAAAAGCCTGCCCGTTTTCCTGAAATACCCAGGGTGAATGCCCTTATCAAAAAAGGGGAGGATATCCGGCTGTCCTGCGAATTTTACCAGGCCATCACCTCCAATTCCTACCAGATCGGCTTCAGTGCCGAATTGGTGGTAAACAGGGGGAATGCAAGGGCATACGGCTTTTTGGGATTCAATGCCCTACTACAGTTCGATCCTTTTTATTTTGAAACAGATATCCGGATCAGCGTGGAAGTCTCCTACAGGGGACGGTCCTTCTTCGGTATCGATATGGAATTTGTGCTCAGCGGACCTGAACCGTGGCGGGCCCGGGGCTATGCGAAAATCAAGGTGCTTTTCTTCTCCTTAAAAATCAAATTCAATATCAGTTGGGGAGGTGAGCAAAAAGCAGTCCCCGTATTTATCAGCCCCGAGGCATTGCTGGATAAATTAAAAAACCGGTTAGAGGAATCGGGTAACTGGTCCGGACTATTACCGGAGGGTTACAGCGGCGCAGAATCGCTGCGCAGCCCGGAAGAAGCAGAAAAGCAGGACCGGATATTTATGCACCCCTCAGGTTATCTGGAACTCCGCCAAAACCTGGTGCCATTGAACAAGACCATCGGAAAACTTGGAAACAGCTATATGGAGACCGTGACCAGTTACCGGATTACGCACATTACCTTCGGCAATGGAGAACCCATCGATGCCGGGACACAGAAACCTATACTGGATTACTTTTCCCGGGGTCAGTTTGAAGACCTGGCGGACAGCGAAAAATTGTCCGCACCTGATTTTGATCTGATGTCAGCGGGGATCCAGGTTGTACCGGACCGGGTATATGATATTTCACCGCAGGTCCAGTTCACGGCCAATGATTTTGAGGACATTCTAATAAGGGGGACCGGAAGCAGCAGCCAGGCGGCCACCTTTAACTGGCAGGAAGAAAGGGTGATGAACCTATCCGGAGGCAAAAAACCCATAGATGTCACCCGGCCGGAACAGCTCTATGGGGTCTTGGAGAAACTGCCGGATCTCAGGGAAAAAGCCTTCAAAATACTGTCCAGAGAAGCGCTTGCATCCCCAATGCAGTTGGAGGAGCAGTATTTCTCCAGCTATTCAGTGGCAAAGGATTATCTGCAGGCCCATTGGCC
>DATHWC010000225.1:0-12129 GCA_035460985.1 Lunatimonas sp. | reverse complement strand
ATTTCAGGTTTTTCATCAAACGGCTTCAAAACATTTTCCATCACGGCGTTCAGGTAGTTCATGCCATTTGTAATGTCAGTTTCTCTTTGGTGCTTGGTCATCCAATTGGCACCCACCCGCCCGGAGAATCCTTCCCTGTAGGATCGGTTGATACCTTCCGGAGCTACAAATAACAAGGAGGGATCGAAGAATCGTCTGAATTTGCGCAGGAAATATTCGGCAAGTTGCCCGTACCCATGCAAGATCAACCAGATTTCCTTTTCCGATCCGATAGGGGTATGTGACGTTAAAAAATAGTTTTGTTGGGTATAGGATACCAGCTGTATGCTTGGGTCACTCATGGGTGATTATTTGTTGAGATCTTCAAATTTAAAAGGAAGCAATTGATTAATACCACTCGCTTGCAGCACTTCGCCAGAGGGCATATACATATAGAGCTCAATTGGCAGGCCAAACTTGATTTCGTACTCACTGATAAACTGTCGGCATAGTCCACAGGGAGTAACGGTGGCATAGTCCTCTTTACCGGAAGCTCTTCTAGCAACAATAGCCAATTTGACAGGCGGTATTTCCGGGAAATTGGCATTTGTGTATCCCAATAATATCCGTTCGGCACAAACGCCCACGGGGAAACAAACGTTTTCCTGATTATTGGCCATAAATATCTGGCCGTCTTGGAGCAGCACAGCAGCACCAACCATAAATCCCGAGTAAGGGGCATAGGCGTTTTCTGTAGCTGCCTTCGCTTTGCTTACCAGCTCCTGAACATCTTGAGGGATGGAATTCCAGCTATGCAGGGTTAGCGTACTGGTTATTTCAATTTTTTTCTTGGTCATATAGGGATTGTAAGGAGGTTCAACGCTATTGTGATAAGCTATGTGTTGTCCAAGTTGTTTAATTTTTTCGTTAAATAAAATGTAGGGCAAATATTCTCTAATGAAAATCTAGGAAGTGACAGTAATCCAGGAGACTGATTTCTAATCTTTGAAAGACAAAACCAAGAAAATAATGCACGAAAAAACCATTTTGATCCTTGGGGCCGGTAAATCAGCTACCGTTTTGATTGACAGTTTGCTGAGGGATGCTGAAAAGAAGTCAAGGAAGTTTATCCTTGCGGATGTTTCTCTGGAAGCGGCTACGCAGAAGGTCCAGGGGCATCCATCAGCATCAGCCAAAATGATTGATATTGAAAATGACGAGGAGCGGAAAGCATTAATCAAGCAAGCTGATGTGGTGATATCCATGCTGCCTCCGGCCTTTCATCCCTTGGTTGCCTTGGATTGTGTGGCGGAGTCCAAGCATTTTTTCTCTGCTTCGTACTCTTCTCCAGAGATGAAAAAGTTGGAACCTGAAATTCGTAAAAAGAACCTGTTCTTTTTAAACGAATGTGGGCTGGATCCAGGGTTAGACCACATGTCCGCCATGCAATTGATGGATAGGGAAAGGGAGCAGGGTCATACGATCACCTTATACAAATCCTTTTGTGGAGGATTGATGTCCCCGGAGTATATAGACAACCCCTGGAATTACAAACTTACCTGGAATCCAAGAAATGTGGTGTTGGCCGGGCAGGGGGTGTCAAGTTTTATCCGAAACGGGTATTACAAATTTATTCCCTACCACATGCTTTTCAAACGGACCGAGGAGGTTTATTTTCCGGCATTGGGGACATTTGAGGGCTATCCCAACCGGGATTCTCTTTCATACAGGGAGATATACGGATTGGAGGATATTCCAACGATATTAAGGGGAACATTACGAACTAAAGGCTTTTGCCAAGCATGGAACGTGTTGGTTCAACTGGGACTTACCGATGATTCCTATGAACTGGATTTGCCTCAGGGGTTTACCTACAGGATGCTGACAAATACGTTTCTTCCCTATGACCCGAATAAATCTGTCGAAGTCAAGATTAAGTCTTTGCTACCTGATGTGACAGAAGCCATTTTGGTGAAATTGGCTTGGTTGGGCCTTTTTGATGATGAACCGCTAGCCTTGCGACAGGGTAGTCCCGCCAAAATTTTACAACAACTTCTTGAAGAGAAATGGAAGCTAAATCCGGGGGATAAGGATATGGTACTGATGCAGCATCAGGTGGAGGTGCAAGTGGGAGAGCGGGTGAAACGGATAGTAAGCAGCTTAACGGTAAAAGGCGATGATCAAGCGCATACCGCCATGGCCAAGACTGTGGGTTTGCCATTGGGAATAGCTGTCGATTTGTTTTTGGATGAAAAATTCTCCAATAGGGGACTTTTACTTCCTACACAGAAGGAGATATACGAGCCTGTTTTAAAGCAATTGAAAATTGAGGGAATTTCCTTCGAAGAAAGGGAATCTTGGATGGATGAGAAGTAGCTGACTGAGGCTAAAGGAATTATTCCTCACTATCGGTCAATTGGCATCCAATATGTCTTGGGAGATCAACCGGTAGATTTCCGCCAATTGCTCGTTGTAGGTCAAAAACTGATGGTGCGCCTCCAACGTGGGGAAATCCTCCCGAAGGGCAGGGCCAGTTTGGGCAGCTTTCGCACCGATTTGTAGGCATTTGCTAATTTGTTCGATGATTAGCGGCTTCAGCATTTCCATATCCAATCCCTGGCGGTTCATGATTTCTTCCGCAATTCCAATCAGATGGTTGGTAAAGTTACTGGCAAAGACAGCAGCCACATGCACGGCTCTGCGGTCGTTGGTTTTTACGGTATAGTAGGGAGAGGTAAGGCTAGAAGCCAGTTTTTTTAGAATTTTAAGGGTCGCCTGATCCTCTGATTCGAGAAGTATGGAAACATCGGCAAAATCAAGGTCCCGGTTTTTACTAAATGTCTGTAATGGGTAAAAAATGCCAGTGTAACTCGCAGAGCTATACTCCAAAATTTCCAAGGGCATGCTTCCACTGGTATGGACTAGAATGCTGTTTTCAGGGAGTATAACTGCATCCGCCACATCGGCAATCGCCTGATCCGCAACGGCGATGATAAATACCCGGGCTTTACTTTCTGAAAAATCCAGCTCATCAGTAGCCTCTGTGGCATAAAGCCTTCCGGTAATTCTTCTTGCATGGTCCAGGTTTCGGCTGTAGACCTCGGTGATTTCATGTCCGGCGTTTTCCAAGGCTGCACTTAGGTGCCAAGCCACATTTCCGGAGCCTAGGATTGCGATGTCAAATTTCATGAGAAAACAATCATAACGGTCAAAATAAAACCCCTTGGAAGGGGTTTTAGTAAGTTAGATGGGCTGGGTTTTTATTCCAAACCTTTATTTCGCATTTTGGTAAATTCGTCATAGCGTCGATAAATGGCGGTACAAAATCCAATCAACATGATGATGGTGCCTAGCCATAGCACATTTATATAAGGCTTGATCGAAGCTTTCATGACGACATAATCTTTCTGGTAGGTATTGTATTTAAACACAAACTTGCCTTCCTCCGGTAAAATATTGTCAATCTCCACTTTGATTCCAAGATCCGAATCAATGGCTGCTATTTTCCCCACCTGATTATCCCGGATAAGAAACATGGGCTCGATTAGCCGCTTCACATCATTATCCATGATACTGAGTTTAGCACGAATGGCGACGTCTCCTTCCTGCAAACTCAAATCCCTTAATTCCTGGGGGTCACTGATAAGTTCTGTTCCCTCAAAATTGGTCACAAAATCATTCATGAAAAACTGCCCCCCTGGTTCGGAATTTTCAAACTGATCCTCCTTCCATTCTGGATCCTCATAGTCGTTGATAGCCGAAACGTGGGTATATAGATCTTTAGAAAGATATCTTTTGGAATCCGGAGAAGAAATCAATCCCATGGTAGGGTTTGGCTGGGACATGGGGAATAAAGTGAACTTCAGATCATCTTCCTGATAATATTCAACTTTGAAATAACTGTTTTCCTCCAAAACAATACTTACCGTATCTCCTCTTGAGAAATAAGTCTTCCCCTTTGCGTCTATATCCTGTAGGGCAACAGCCGCATTGACGCCGTCTATTGACTCCAACAAGTCAGCTTTGACATACCCGGGGAAACCTTTAACCTTTTTGTACCTGCCGCGATAGATTACCTCGTAATCCTTCATTTGCAACGGCTTATTTATCCAGAGCAGGACGTTTTGCTTGTTTAGATCATCTTCCCAGTCCTTCTTATAGGTCATGCCTGACATGTTGATGGAAATGGTGTCCGAATACCCTGATGAGAACATGACGCCGATTAGGATCATTCCCAGCCCCACATGGGCAAGAGATCCGCCAGCAAGTTTAAACGTTTTTGCTTTGATTAGCTTGATAAGAATGGATCCGTTGGCAACTATCGTAAAGGCTCCCGCCAATACGACCACGATATAACTGATATCATAAACTTTTCCCAAGGTGATAATGACAGCCGCCAGAATCATGGAAATGATATATGGTGTCACCAGTGAGTTTTTTAGCTCATGCTTATCCATCTTATTCCACCAAAAGTACTGGCCCACACCCGTCAATAGGGCTAATGCAACGGCAAACCAAAGTTGGAATTTAGTGTAAAATCCAACTTGATCCGCAGGCGGTGCCATATTGGAAATGCCTCCTAACCCTTCCACGATGGCATTATATACCGGGATAGAGGTGGGCAATATGACTTGAAAAGCCATCAGCCCCAATGTAGTCGCACCGATGAAAATCCAAAATTCCCTGGAATATACGGATGCTTCCCTATCGGAAGTTGGGATGTTTTTCCATTCTTTTACAGATAAGAAAATGGCTATAAACAAGAAGAACAACATGTAAATCAGTAACTGACCGGAAAGCCCCAGATCAGTAAAGGAGTGGACCGAAGAATCTCCCAACACACCACTTCTAACCAAGAACGTGGCATAAAGTACCAGAATAAAGGAAGCTATTACCAGTACAATGGAGGTCTTCAGAGCCGTACTGCTCTTCTTATAGGTAATCATCGTATGGATTGCTGCCACCATGATTAGCCAGGGAACATAAACTGCATTTTCTACAGGATCCCAATTCCAATACCCTCCAAAATTCAGTGTTACATAAGCCCAATAGGCACCCATGATGATTCCCATACCCAAAATCATGGCAGAGAAAATAGCCCAAGGCAAAGCAGGCCGTACCCATTCCGAATACCGCTTCATGGCGAGGCCTCCCATTAGGAAAGCAAAGGGTACTAATGTAGAGGCATATCCAAGAAACAGGGTTGGAGGGTGGATAACCATCCATATATTCTGCAACAGGGGATTCAGGCCTGTTCCATCCTGAGGGATAAATTCCGGGTTAATTTGGAAAATCGGAGCTTCTGAAATATCCCGAAGCAAAATAAAGGGGGAGCTCCCTAGCTTAAGATCACCTATCACCACACCCAAAATCATGGAAACCAAAAACGCCTGGACAAGGGCAAAAACCACCATGACAGGTCCTTCCCAAAACTTATTGGTATGTATAAGGATGATGCCCAAAACTACATTCCAAAAAATCCAAAGGATAAATGCGCCTTCCTGTCCTTCCCAGAAGCTGGAGATCATGTAATGTACTGGAAGTGCTTTGGAAGAGTGGGAATAGGCGTAGAAATATTCGAACCGGTGATTGTAGATGATTTCGAAAAGTGAGATGGCAATTCCTACGCTCGCAACAGCATGTATGTAAAATGTAATACGGCTGAATCGTTTCCAGGAAGCTTTTTCGAGTTCGGGTGCTTTAATATAGTTATAATATGAAAAGGCAGTTATAATGGCAGTGACAAAAGCAACAATTGCCATTAAATGCCCCAAATTACCAACAAAGGTATTCATCATTATCCGGGGGGTTAATTGAGGGGGTAAGCAACAGGAAGATTATAGTGAAGCAGATTTTACGTCAGTTTCCTGATATTTGGAGGGACATTTCATGAGTATTTTGTCAGCTACAAACAGTTCTTCGTTTCGATATGATCCGATGACCACTACTTGTTCCGAACGTGCGAAATCCGCAGGTACGGGTTCGTTGTAGTAAACTTGCTGTTCGTCTCCATTATTGTCTACCATCAAAAAAGTAAACGAAGTTTTATCTTCATGTACCTCCAGGCCGATTACCTGTCCGGATTCACTTTTTTTCAATTCGCCTACAACGTGAATGGCATTATCATTGCCGTTTGTGGCCAATATTTTTGCGGTTGAGAAACTTTCATAAGTGCTTGCATCACCAATGGAAGTAATTATGATCATGATGGCTACGCCAATAATTCCCAGTCCTATAATATGTCCTTTTTTCATATGTTTATAAGTGTCTTTTAATGTGGCCAAACCTGACAACCGTCAGGGAATCTCGAAATGATAATCATTCCTCCGCGTGCCGATATCGTCATGTTCGATTTCATGACAGTTCTTTATATTGTTTTTCTAGATTGGATATCTTTCTGTCAGTATGTACCACATAAACCAAAATTCCCCCCAAAACAATTCCAATTATGCCAGTCAAAACGTATATTTTTCCATTTGACCGCATGAGGTCAGCCATTTCCACTTTGGTATTCTGATAATCTTCTCCGGTAATTTCGATTTTATCCTGCGCATTAAGCGAAAGGGACAGCATTAGCAGTGAAATGAACACTAATTTTTTCATATGCTTATTGATTGATCATTTTTTCTTCCATTTTTCTTTCCAGCCTTCTATACCTTACACGTATAGTTGTCACCCAGGTTCCAAGTAGTGACCACCCAACGACGGCGGGGTAAAAGACAATGCGTAGCTGACTGTCCATATCGTAAGCGTTAAAACCGGGGTTGCCACCGTTTCCCGGATGAAGACTGTCAGTAAGCCTCGGCAGTATAAATATAAGCGGGATAAATGCGGCATATGCAAAAATGCTGTAAACCGCACTGATCTTTGCGCGCTGAAAGATGTCTGTCAGCGAATTTCTAAGGATTAGGTAGGCAAAGTACATCAAAAGCCCAATAGCGGCGGCGTTCAGCTTTGGGTCATTGGTCCAGTAGGCACCCCATGTAAACCGTGCCCACAAACTACCAGTAGCGATCCCTATGACACCGAAGAGGATGGCTGCGTTGGTAAATTCCAATGACATGTCGTCATCTTCCAGTCTTCCATTTCTCAAATATTTTATGCTGTATACGATTCCCACTGTAAGCATGGCAAGCATTGCAAACCACATAGCTACATGGAAATATAATGCTCGGATGGTTTCGTTGAGAATGGGAAGTCTGGGAACATCAGCCAATAATCCGGCGATAAGGGTATAGGCCAAGAGTGCTATGGCCAATACTTTCCACCAAGTTGCTTTCATAGAATATCTACAGGTAATTCTCCTACAAAAGTAAGGTATAAATCCCTATTTCCTTTAGTTTGTAGGTTTTATTTGATCAAGGTCTTACAGCCGTGATTAGATTACACTAGGTAGTTTAATCGGTGGGCATTTAGCTTTTCCAGATATAAGGAAACAGCAGGTACGACGTAGCTGCGATTACTCCGTTTATGGCCAGTAAGGTGATGATTTTATCCAGACTTACTCCCCTGTCTAGTCCGTCAATCGCATTTTTGGAAATCTGAATGGCCAACAGTAAGATGGGAATTAAAATGGGGAAACTTAAGATAGCCATGAGGGTGCCGTTGTTTCCGGCTTTTCCAGCGATGGACGAAACCATGGTAAGGCAGGAGGAAAACCCTATCGAGGTCAATAGTAAGTTTAAAAGAAACATGGGCTGATCCTGAACGGGATTTCCCATGACCACCGAAAACACAAGATAGCCTAATAGGGAGAGCACTAGCGTAAGGCAGGTGTTGTAAAGAATTTTGGAAATAATGATGGATTCTGGCGAAGCAATCATGTAATAATAAAGTTGCCTGCCGGAGTTTTCCTGAATAAAACTCTTTGCAACGGCATTGACGGCTGAAAAAAGGATGATTATCCAGTATAGGGCATTCCAGGTGGGGATTTGGACAGTGCCTCCCTTTACTCCGATACTGAGGTACGTAATGTAGACCGTGCTGATAACGTAAAGTAAAATACCATTTAAGGCATATTTCTGCCGCCACTCCAGCGTGGCTTCTTTCTTAACCAAGGCAATAATTTCATCCAACATTTGGTGGCAAAGATACAAAGTATTGATTAAGTAGCGCAGCATGGAATGTCTTTTGACACTAAGTTGAAACAAATGTAAAAACCGTTATTGACTGGTCTGTTTTAGGGAAATCCAAGTATATGATAAGAAGTGGAATACGTTGTTGTGGAAATAGTTCGTTTTTCATTGCATTAGAAAAATCAAAACGATATGCCAAAATTCTCGATAGAACCCTACCCAAATACTTCACGGAGAAGTTTTCTGACAAAAGTTGGTCTAGGCATTGCCGCAGCGTCCATACCGATCTCTGTTAGGGCAAGTCAGAAACCTCATCTTAGCACTTCTATTGCCAGCATGAACAGCTCCGACAAAATATTTATTCCGGTGATGCTTACCACCTATCATCAAGACGGTACTATTGATTACGACGGGATGAGCAGGTTGATGGATTTTTACCTGGGCGCCGGGGCCAAGGGTTTCTTTGCAAATTGCCTAAGCAGCGAAATGTACCTCCTAACAGACGAGGAAAAATTGAAATTGACTAAGCACGTCGTAGAACATGTGAATGGGGAAATACCAGTGGTAGCCACAGGATCATTTGGAGACACGATCAAGGCCAAAGCAGATTTTACCAAACGGATGAAAGATACGGGAGTGGATGCGGTAATTTTGATTTCAGGCCACTTTGCCGAAAAGGAGGAATCGGATACCAAGTTTATACAGCACTTGGATGATTTTATGCTCCAGACTGAGGGAATTCCTTTAGGTACCTACGAATGTCCTTCTCCATATAAGCGAATAATCACATCTGAGATCATGAAATTTCTAGTGGCATCCGGCAGGTTTATTTACCATAAGGACACTACGGAAGATATTGACCAAATTAAAGTAAAGATAGACTTGGCCGAAGGCGGAAAGCTTGGGCTATATAATGCGCATATCGGAAGTGCGGCGGCATCGTTACAGTACGGCGGAGCAGGCTTATCACCCATTGCGGGAAACTTTTACCCGGAAATTATTACCTGGATGTGCAGAAATGCCACAGATCCCAAGAAAAAAACGGATGTAGATTGGTTGCAAAAGGAGCTTCGAGAGGCGGAATCCAAGATCGGATACCAATACCAATTAGGTGCAAGGTACTTTTTGTCCAATAGGGGATTTTCCACACCGGTGGTCAGTCGCGGGACTCAAGGAATTTTACCTCCTGACCAGGTAAAGGTTTTGGATGATTTGCAGGTTAGGGTAAGGTCTTGGCACGAACGATTGGGGATTTGACTTGATGTATTGGAATGATAAAACAGTCTTCTTGTCCCTGAAGTAGGCAGAACAAGAAGACTAATGAGTTTGCTTTTCTTTCAGATCAATTAATCCACTCAAAGCCAAGATACGGTACAAGGGCAGCAGGCATTTTGATGCCGCCTTCCTGCTGGTTGTTTTCCAAAATGGACGCAACGATCCTGGGCAGAGCCAACGCACTGCCGTTAAGTGTATGGGCAAGAACTGTTTTTTTATCCTCGTCCTTAAATCTGAGCTTTAGGCGGGTGGCCTGGTAGGTTTCGAAATTACTTACCGAACTCACTTCCAGCCAACGTTCCTGGGCAGCGGAAAACACTTCCATGTCATAGGTAAGGGCGGAAGTAAAGCCCATGTCGCCTCCGCAAAGGCGGAGAACCCGATACGGTAATTCGAGTTTTCGAAGCAGGCCCTGCACGTACCCACTCATCTGTTCCAACGCCTCATAGGATTTGTCCGGACGCGATATATGGACGATCTCCACTTTGTCAAACTGATGGAGTCTGTTTAGTCCCCGAACATGTGCTCCCCAGCTTCCAGCTTCCCTTCTAAAGCAGGGCGTGAAGCCTACATTCTTTACGGGAAGTTGATCGGCTTGGAGTATTTCGTTTCTGTATAAGTTGGTGATCGGTACCTCTGCAGTTGGGATAAGATAGAGACCGTCCTCATTGCAAAAATACATCTGACCCTCTTTATCCGGCAACTGTCCGGTGCCGTAGCCACTGTCTTCATTGACCAAGATAGGGGGCTGAACTTCCATATAGCCCGCCTTAGTTGCTTCATCAAGGAAGAAATTGATCAATCCGCGCTGTAAGCGGGCACCTTTGCCTTTGTAGACTGGGAATCCAGCTCCCGCAATCTTCACGCCCAGTTCAAAATCAATGATGTCGTATTTTTTGATCAACTCCCAGTGAGGAGAGTTAAATTCAGGAGACAGTTCTGGAATGTCACCATGGGTAAGCACCACTTCATTGTCATCAGCGCCAAAACCGGCAGGCACAGACGCATGGGGGATATTTGGAACCGTATACAACAGTTGCGTCAGGTCATTTTCCTGCTGTGTATATTGGTCTTCGAGTATTTTTACTTGAGCCTTAATTTCCGAGGTTCTACTTTTCACTTTTTCAGCCTCTTCCTTCTGACCGCTTTGCATCAGCTTGCCAATGGTCTTGGAGATGGAATTGGATTCCGCCTGCAGCTGATCCCTTTCCAATTGGATGTTTTTTCGGGCGTCGTCCAGTTGAATTAACTGGGATAAAACTGCTTCTGCTTCGGTAAAATTTCTTTTTTTTAAACCTAAAACAGCTTTTTCAAAATTTTCTCTGATAAAATTTACTTGAAGCATGGGTACTGGGATAGATATATATCTTCGTTTACCGCGCAAAGATAAACAAATCTTGTGAGCAGATGCATCATTCAGCGCATAAGAGGTGGTTTGGCGGCAACAGATAATTTAACCAAGCAGGTTTCGATTCTTTTTGGAAATAAATTTGGAATTGATGTATAATTATAACAATTTTCGAAAAGTTTGCGTTTTAACGATTGTTACCGTAATATTGTAGCATCAATATGTTCAAAATCCCAATCCTGGAGATTTTAGTATTATCTGAATACCTTTTTACAGCAATCAAGATATACACTACTGACTTCACCAATTAATCAATCGAAATTATTTTCATACGTTTTTTATGTATAACATAGAAGAATTAAGAATCAGACTATTGTCTGAATTGAAGGAAATAGCTGAAGAGCTTGGCGTAAAAAACTTCAAATCACTAAAAAAAGATGATTTAGTTTATGCGATTTTAGACCAGCAGGCTAGACTTCCAGAACAAGCCCTACCTAAGAAAAAGCCCTCCCAAGTAGAATCACCTGAAAATGAAGCTCCAAGCACTCCCGAAAAAGCTCAAGAAGACATCCCCAAAAAGGATGACACGTCTAAACCAGAGCCTACTCCGGATGAAAAGCCAAAGTTTAGAAGGCAGAATGTGACAGAAATTCCAAAAGAAACGAAGGAAGAGGAAACGGAAAAGTCTGTTGTTTCAGAAATTCCGGAAAAACCCCGACCTCAGCCTAGAGATAATAAACCTAAAAGGAAGCCGGAGCGTAATGAAGTTGCGGAAGAAAGCAAGCCGAAAGAGACCGTGTCACCACCAGCCCCGAAAGCTGAGGCTCCCAAACCAATTCAAAAGCGGGAATCAACTCTCCCGGAAGAAGACAACAATTCCCGTTCATTTCGTCCTAGACGAAGGGCGGTAGTAGAAATGGAGGAAGTTAAGGCTGCCAGCCAGCAGAATCCAGAAGGAGAATTGCCAAAACGCAGGCCCCAAAAAGAGGCTGATGATACTCCCCCTCAAGCAGAGACACAGCCATTTATGTCCAAGCGGAAGATTGCGTTTGCTATCAAGGAATTCGAAGGTATCATTGAAAATGTGGGTGTGTTGGAAATCATGTCCGATGGTTATGGTTTTTTAAGATCCCTCGATTACAATTATCTGGCATCTCCGGATGATATTTACGTATCCCCATCTCAAATCAAACTTTTTGGGCTTAAGACTGGCGACAATATCAAAGGTCAGATCCGTCCACCTAAAGAAGGTGAAAAGTATTTCGCATTGCTTAAGGTTATTAATGTAAACGGTAAGACCACAGATGAGATTCGCGACAGAATACCATTTGAATACCTTACACCTTTGTTCCCGGAGGAAAGACTAAAACTCACCACCACCCACGACAATTTTTCTACTCGTATCGTGGATTTATTTGCACCTATCGGAAAAGGACAGCGTGGAATGATCGT
>DATHWC010000224.1:0-47804 GCA_035460985.1 Lunatimonas sp. | reverse complement strand
GTCCACTTTTTGGCGGGCTGTGCGTCGCCCTCTTTGGTGATGACCTGTCTCCATTTATAGAGCTGCTCGTGGATGTTGATCTTTACAGGACATACATCGGTGCATGATCCGCAAAGCGTGGAGGCAAAAGGGAGGGTGCTGTGTTTTTTCAAATCTATCCCAGGTGATAAAATGGATCCGATCGGTCCGGGGACAGTGGATCCATAGCTAAATCCGCTGCTTCTTCGGTAGATCGGACAGGTATTCATACAGGCTCCACAGCGAATACATTTAAGGGAGTTGCGGAAATCCTCCCGGCCAAGCTGCTCCGTCCTACCGTTGTCCACAAGTATCAGGTACATCTTTTTGCCTGCGGATGGCCTGTGAAAATGGGAGGTATAGTTGGTTATACTCTGGCCCGTAGCGCTTCTGGCCAACAGTCGTAGGTAAACCCCCAAATCAGCGGCACGGGGGATAAGTTTTTCAATACCCATACAGGCAATGTGCACATCCGCCAGGTGGGTGCCCATATCAGCATTTCCCTCATTGGTACAAACCACAAATCCGCCAGTTTCCGCAATACCGAAATTCACCCCGGTAATTGCGGCATTCGCTTGGATAAATTTTTCCCGCAGGTGAATACGGGCTGCTTCGGTCAAGTATTGGGGGTCATCCGCTCCAGCGTCAGTGCCTAGATGCTTGTGAAAAATATCTCCAATTTCCTTTTTCTTGAGGTGAATAGCAGGCATCACGATATGGCTGGGTACTTGGTCGTTAAACTGAATGATCCGTTCTCCCAAGTCGGTATCCACCACATCATAACCTTTCTCTTCCAGAAAATGGTTAAGCCCACACTCTTCGGTAAGGATGGATTTGCTTTTCACCAAGTTTTTCACCTTGTTTTCCTGAAAAATACGGTACACATGTTCGTTGTGTTCCTGCGCATTTTTTGCCCAAAGAACCTCTATTCCGTTAGCTGTGGCATTTTTTTCAAACTGAACCAGCAACTCATCCAAATGGGACAGCACATATTCTTTGATCTGTGAGGCATTTTCACGCAATACTTCCCATTCCGGAAGCTTTTGTGCAGCCGTATCCCTTTTTGTACGGACGTGCCATAGGGTGTCGTCGTGCCAGTGGGTCCTTTCTTCATCCTTCAAAAACTCATCTGCCGCTGCTGCATGTGTTCTATATACCGCCATAATTCATTGATTTTTTTGGGTTGGAACGATTAGGAATGAATTGGATTTCCGTTGAGAATCTCTGCAATATGCATAATCTTCACGGGGCTCTTTTCTCTTTTGAGAAGTCCCTCCAAATGCATCAGGCAGGACATATCGGCAGCTGTAATCACTTCTACGCCCTTACTCAAGTGGTCAGCCAGTCTGTCCTTTCCCATCTGTACAGAGATGCCTTCTTCAAACACGGCAAAGGTTCCACCAAATCCGCAACATTCATCTTTACGGTCCAAGGTAACCAGTTCCAGATCAGTGATCTTTTCCAGCAGGCTGACGGGTTTGTTAAAATCCACCCCTACGATCTCAGATGGCTTGGCGAGATGCAGACCACGTAGTCCGTGGCAGCTGGCATGAAACCCTACCCGATGGGGAAAACTGGCGTGCAGTTCTTCCACTTTCAATATGTCGGTTAGAAACTCGCAAAGCTCGTATATTTTCGGTCCCGTCCCGTCATGGGAAAGCAGGTGTTCTTTGACATGCAGGGTACAGCTGCCGGAAGGAGCAACGATGTACTCAAATTCCCCAAAGTTTTTTAGAAAGAGTTCCCCGGCATCCTTTCCGTATTGCTCATATCCTGAATTGGCCATGGGCTGACCGCAGCAGGTCTGATCCATGGGGTATGCCACATCTACGCCAAATTTCTCCAACAACTCCAACGATGCGATGGCGGCAGAGGGATAAAACTGGTCTACATAGCAGGGGATAAATAATCCTACGTTCATGAGTGTTTAGTTACATGATTTAAACCAAGACAAAAGAGTAAAGTTTGCATTTGGTCCCTAAAGATACTGATTACGAATTTACAGGCTACAAAATGATCCATTTTCTTCCCTTAACTTGAAACCTTGTCCATTTTTTGATACTCTTAATATAAGTTAAATTCAAAGATATGATGTAATTCAGGAATACTGTCCTGTACTATGCTGATGAAAAATCTAATATTCGTCGATATTAACATTGAAATAAGGTAGAAATATAGTGCATATATGGCCTACGGCCGAAATAGGGTGGAAAGATGAGTTTAGTGAAGAAAGGAGTTGATTTTCATTGATATTGGATACTGATGGATATTAGGAGTTATTTGAAATATAATGGATATATAGTAGAAATAAGGGCCTACGGCTGAAAAATTAGGGAATTGATATTGGTAGATACTGGATATTGACTGATATTAAAATGGTTGAAATATAGTAGAAAACTGTCTGACGGCAGGTATGGCCTACGGCTGAAAAATATTGGAAACCAGCGCATTGCGAGATTGCGGTCAAACGCAACGGGTATGGGACATGGCAAAAATTCTACTTTCTAGATGAAGTGACGTTAAATTCCATTTCGAGAAAAAGTTAATCGCATAACGGAATTGATCGCCCTCCCCAATTGGGGAGGGAAAGGTGTGGGGCTGTTGATAGCACTCTTCAATTTAACAGAATAAACAAGCGGATCCGGATTTAATCCACAGGCTTGAACAATAGGTATTGCCTCGGATCATGAAACAACGCTAGTCCCTTAGGTGAAATTTGATACAAACACACTTTTTTCATTAACTCGGTATATAAGTAACCATCAGGGGTTTCACCTGCATAGGTGCTAGGCGCAAATAGAG
This sequence comes from Lunatimonas sp., assembly GCA_035460985.1. Lineage (GTDB taxonomy): Bacteria > Bacteroidota > Bacteroidia > Cytophagales > Cyclobacteriaceae > Lunatibacter. Next base: position 44,984 of record DATHWC010000224.1, on the reverse strand, counting down.
AAAGGTCAATCTTGTTTTCTCCCGGTGGCGGTAGAAGGAAGTATTCCCTCCAAACAATATTAGATGAAGTATACCCCTCCAAAACGCCATCTTCCTTAAAAGTCAACGTGAAGCTCCTCTCCCGGCTATCTTCCGCCAACCTTATTCGATTTTTATTTACATCGACAAAACCTATCAACTTCCATTTGGTGCCTACCAAGGGAAGAGAGGAATAGTCCCGGTTGTCGGGAATTTGGCTTAAAAAAACCTCTCCCTCCGGTAACTCTTCGCCCTGGCATCCCGGTAGAAACGGTAGAAGTAAAACCACTCCAAGACCAGCCATCCATTTAAGTCCCCAAATTCTTAGCTTCATTGTTAAAATAGTTAATGTAGAATTGATTTTACCTTACTTCAAAGGAAACCTCCATATCCACCGTTACCGGAATCCGGTTAATAATTCCCTCATCTTTTACAAAGGAGCAGTATGTTCCGGGGAGAAGTGGTTCGTTTTCCGGATCTTCATCCCAAAACCGGGTGGTCACAGTCTCTTCACCCCTTGCGGGGAAACTTACGGGCAAGTTAATATCTAAACAATTTATTGGATGTAAAAAGGCACGCCCTATTGGATTCAATTGATTTAAATCTAAATCCGAACACCTATAAACTACCATCAACTGGTCAAATTGATACACCCAACAACTAAGGAGGGGGGATAACTCCAATTCTTCCCGCGAATGGTTGAAAGCCTTCACGCTTAAACCGATCCGTTCTCCCTCCTCAAACACTCTTTTTTCACGCCCGTCACCATCTACGGCAACTAACTTAAAATCCAGCGCAGCCACTCCGGTAGATCCCTCTTCCACGCAGCTAATGAAAGCCGAAAACGATATGAACAGTCCCAAAATTCGCTTTCTTATTTTCATATTATTTGTGGAAAGGGATGATTTCTTTATAAGACCCTCTTAAATTAATAGGGAGAATTATTTGTTTCCCCCGGTTTGAACAACAGGTACTTTTGCGTATCATAATAAAGTGCGAGTCCTTTTGTCGAGATTTGATACGAATATACACTGTTCATGGATGCAATAAATGGTCCGTCATCTGGAAACCTGGCCGCTTCTGTAATGTCTTTGAAATCAGAAACAAGCAGTTGTTTATTTGCTAAAGTATACCTTCCGTGTGTCAGGTTGGCCGCTGTGCGACCCGAGACCACACCACCCTCAAGTGCTACAGGTTAAGGCAAGAATCTGATCAGAAACCATCAGTGTATAAATCAAGAAAAAAATTCACGTTTAAGGTGGAGTAACTGCCAGTTTTACTCACCATCACCACCAAAAACAGTGACCGATTTTAGGCATGTTGTGTTCTAATCCGAATTTTTACAACCACGAAAAAAATCAACATTCCATGTGGTGCCACATTTACAATCTAGGGTTTTGGCGCAAAAAGGATGCTGAAACAATCCTCTCCGCTGCCAAAACTGCCCCAACCCTCCCCTCTTGGAGAGGGCTATAGATGACGTCAAGTGAGGCAATTTTTCTCTCGAAAATTCCCAATCCTGAAGCAAAGATTCCCAACTTCGTTTAGATTTCAACTAACCCGCAACCGTTTGCTCGATGGATCCACACTTTGCTCCGATTTCCACCATATTTCTACTGAATTTCTATAATATTTCAGCCGTAGGCTATATTTCGGCCGATAGGCCCTATTTCTACTGTATTTTAATTATCCCAATATCATCTAATATCTATCAATATCCATCTCCGATTTCGTTATAGACTATATTTCAACCATATTTCGGCCGTAGGCCATATTTCTACCATATTTCAATTTATTTCCAATATCAACCAATATTCTTCTTACTCAACTGGTCAATAATATACTCTGAAGTTCGGATAGACAAAGCCATAATGGTCCAAGTAGGGTTTTTATCTGCCTGGGATACGAAAGAACCTGCATCCACGACAAACAGATTTTTACACTCATGTGCCTGGGCATACTTGTTAAGCACGGACGTTTTCGGGTCGTCTCCCATCCTAGAGGTACCCACTTCATGAATGATCCTACCGGGTGCGGCCAGTCCGTATTGGGTTTCGGCACCCGGCTTGTTGCCTAGGATTTTTGCCCCCATTGCCGTAAATATCTCCTCAAAGGTGTCTTGCATATGCTTGGCCTGCTTCACTTCATGCTCGGTCCACTTGTAGTGAAACCGCAGCACAGGAATACCAAATTTGTCTACTACATTGGGGTCAATTTCGCAATAGTTGTCATATTGGGGCACACTTTCGCCCCGCCCGGCGATACCGATAGTGGCACCATAAACGCTTCGGATATCCTTTTTCAGCCCCGCACCGTAACCTCCATTGGTACCTGGATTTCCGAATTCATCCTTGATATTCTGCCGCATACTGTCCATTCCAAAGCCAAAGCCATAGTTGGGCATGCGCATTCCTCCCCCGAATTCCAAATGATATCCGCGGGGAAAGTCTAATTTTTTATTGTCCAGCCACCAGGGTGTATATACGTGCATGGAGCCTGTTCCATCCTCGTTGTATTTGTCTCTTCCGAGAAATTCCGGAACCAACGCAGACCTGCTTGCTCCAGTAGAATCGTGAAGATACCTGCCTAGAGTACCGCTACTGTTGGACAGCCCATTGGGATGTTTGGGTGAACTGGAATTCATCATAATGCGGGCAGTCTCACAGGCCGATGCACCAAGAACTACCACCCTGGCTTTGAGCTTATATTCCTGCATGTCCACTTTGCTGACGTAGGAAATTCCCGTAGCCTCCCCATTTTCATTGGTGGTCACTTTTCGCACCATGGCATAGGTATACAAATCTACATGCCCTTTTTTGATGGCTGGCTTTACAAGCACTGTACCCGCAGAAAAATCGGCATATACCTGACAGGCCCTGTTACACTGGGCACAAAAGAAGCACACACCCCGCTCATTGTTAACGGGACGGGTCAAGATGGAAATCCGGGAGGGAATAACCGGGATATTGGCTCTTTTGCCCCCCTTCATAAAGGCAAGTTCGTGTAGCCTTGGCTTGGGGGGAGGAAGGAAAAACCCGTCGGGCTCGTTGCGAATTCCTTCTTTGGTACCAAAGACACCTACAATTTTATCGACCCGGTCATAGTAGGGCTTTACATCATCATAGCTGATGGGCCAATTATCTCCCAAGCCGTCTATGCTTTTCCGTTTGAAATCATCCGGACCAAAGCGCAGGGATATTCTACCCCAGTGGTTTGTACGGCCTCCCAACATACGGGCACGAAACCAATCGAACTGAGTGCCATCCTTTCTGGTATAGGGCTCGCCTTCAATTTCCCAACCACCGTATGCCGCATCAAAATCCCCAAAATCCCGAACGGTACTTGCCCCTCTTCGTGGGGATTCCCACGGATATCGCATCTGGGTTCGGTATTCTTCCAGTGCCGGGTCGAAGTCGCTTCCCGCTTCTACCACGGCAACACTCAGTCCAGCCTCCGAAAGGATTTTACTGGCCATTCCCCCTCCCGCACCGGAGCCCACGATAATGGCATCATATACTTCTGTCGATGATTTGATTTCAAAACTCATTGTGGATTACTTATTTGGTCTATTATTGTTTTTCGTGGCCTAATATAGGTAACAACTTTTTATTGAAAATTGATTTGCGTGGATTTTATCAAATAAAATTTTAATTTCGGGACATCAACCACTAACACTATACGGTAAATAACCGGATTAGTACTACATAATCAAATAAGGCAGATTTTATTATTTTACCACAGGTCTAGTTTAAGAAGCGATCAACCCTGTATTTTGACCTTTAATCAAATAAACAACCATCATAATATGAAAGAATCAAAAAGGAGAAGCCAAGGCTGGTTTGGCAAAACCGGAAAAGACGGGCTAATATACAGGTCTTGGTTTCAGAAGCAGGGGATTCCCACCCATGAAATGGCCGGTAAGCCTATCATTGGAATTTGCAATACCTGGTCCGAACTGACACCTTGTAATTCCCACTTCCGTGAGCTGGCGGAATTTGTAAAAAAGGGAATCCTGGAAGCAGGGGGATATCCAGTTGAATTTCCGGTAATGTCGCTCGGAGAAACCGTGATGAAACCTACAGCCATGCTATTCCGAAACTTAGCCAGCATGGACACCGAGGAATCTATCCGTGCCAATCCGCTGGACGGAGTGGTATTGCTTTGTGGTTGCGATAAGACTACACCTTCTTTGGTAATGGGAGCATGCAGTGTAAATATTCCCACTATCGTCGTGTCCGGAGGACCGATGCTGACTGGAAGATACCGAGGGCGTGGCATCAGTACCAGCGACATCTGGAGATTTAGCGAGGATTCCAGGTCCGGAAAAATGAACCAAGAAGAATTGTATGAAGCCGAAAGAGGCCTATGCCGCAGCGACGGGCATTGTGGGGTGATGGGCACTGCTTCTACCATGGCCTGTATGGTCGAATCGCTTGGACTTACCCTCCCCGGAAATGCCGCTATTCCAGCACCAGATACCGGACGAAAAATACTAGCCCACCTCTCTGGAATGGAGATCGTGAAGATGGTGGAAAATGACATAAAACTCACCGATATCCTCACCCGGGAAGCATTTGAAAATTCCATTATGGTAAATGCCGCAATCGGAGGATCCACCAATTTTGTGATTCACCTTTTGGCTATAGCAGGGCGAATCGGAGTTGATTTGACCTTGGATGATTTTGACAAATTCTCTCAAAATATCCCACTGATGGCTAATCTACAACCATCAGGTATGTATTTTATGGAGGACTTCTACTACGCAGGCGGTCTGCCACCGATCATTCGGCAACTGAAAGATCATCTAAATAACGATAGCATCACGGTCACCGGAAGGGGAATTGGAGATGTCAACTCCATTTTCTTTAATTATAATGAAGAGGTTATTGCGGCAATAGATAAGCCCTTTAATGCTACTTCTGGAATCGTTGTTTTAAAAGGAAACCTATGTGAGACAGGTGCCATCATTAAGCCATCCGCAGCAAGTCCACAACTGATGAAGCATACGGGAAAAGCAATAGTTTTTGAAGATATTGACGATTACAAAAATAAGATAGACGATCCGGACCTGGACATTGATGAGACTTCAGTAATGATACTTAAAAATGTGGGGCCAAAGGGATACCCCGGTATGCCTGAAGTAGGTAACATGGGCTTGCCTCCAAAGGTATTGGCAAAAGGAATAACGGATATGGTCCGCATTTCGGACGGGCGTATGAGCGGAACCGGTTTCGGAACGGTGGTACTACACGCAACGCCCGAGTCTGCCGAAGGGGGTAATTTCGCGGTAGTTCAGACAGGCGATATGATCGAACTGGACGTTCAGGCTCGAAAACTCAACGTTTTGGTATCGGATGAAGAACTGGATAGGCGTAAGGCGGCATGGAAACGGCCAGAGCCTCTTGTCGAAAGAGGATACGTAGGTCTGTATATAAAGCACGTAGAGCAGGCTAATTTGGGTGCTGATTTGGATTTCCTTAAGGGTAGCTCTGGAAGTGAGGTCACTAAAGATTCCCATTAATTTCGCGCATAGTATGTAAAAGCCTCCGTAATCCGTTTTGGATATTCCCGGGGGTTTTTACTTTTCCTAACCATCAAAGTAATCTTTAAAATGAGTAATAACAAGCAGGAGGTGGCCATTGTCACCGGAGCTGGAGTTGGGATTGGACTGGCCATTGTCCGAGAATTGGCCAAATCCGGAGCGAAGGTCATCCTAAACGACGTGGAGCCTTCATTAACTGCGGAGGCTGTTTCAGAAATAAATGATGAATTTCCCGGATCTTGCGTAGGATTGCCTGGAGATGCTTCTGATCCTGCCTTTATCCAAGAAATGGTAGATGCGGCTGTGAATCATTTTGGGGGACTCACCATTGCCATTCCAAATGCGGGGATCACTATTTATGGAGAGTTTCTTTCCTTTTCTCCGGAGGATTTTAGACGGGTCACCCAGCTAAATTTGGGAGGCAGTTTTTTTCTGGCCCAGGCAGCTTCCAAGCAAATGATCAAACAGGGAGAAGGAGGATCCATCCTCTTTATGTCGTCCGTGACTGGACATCAGGCCCATAAAAACCTAGCGGCATATGGCATGACCAAAGCAGGCTTAGAGCTGCTTGCCAAAACATTGGTGGTAGAGCTTTCCCAATATGGAATTACGGTAAATGCCGTCGCTCCCGGGGCCACGGTAACAGAAAGAACCTCCACACAAGAGGATTTTGTGGGAATATGGTCCGATATCACGCCTTTGGGCAAGCCTGCCTATCCGGAGGATATTGCTCAAGCAGTGGCATTTCTGGTTTCTGGCAAAGCCCGTCACATTACCGGACAGAGCCTTGTGATTGATGGGGGATGGACATCAACAAGTCCTTCTCCCTACAAAAAGGAGGCAAATTAAAATCTTAAAATTCACTTATCGTGAAGTGCATTTCGAATATGAAAAATGCTGCTTTTTTGGTTAAATTAGTAGTTATTGAACAAAAAAATCAAGATCGTTTGTTAATTATACATAATAACAGCACAGAACAGGACAGTTAAACACGTTTTATCGGTTATATTCGCCTGATTTCAAACCTAAATTTTAAACAATCAAATTCATATATGTCAGTTTTAGATAGAAACTTTAAGTACGTAAATTACCTTTGGGATAAGGAAAAGGAAAAAGAGCTGGGAGACGATCAAGTAGCATTATTGCTGTATCGTTCCAATATTTTGGGCTCGGATTTGAGAATCACCAATTACGGTGGAGGTAATACCAGTTGCAAGACAATGGAAATTGATCCCCTCACAAGAAAGGAAACGGAAATCATGTGGATAAAGGGATCAGGTGGAGATATCGGAACCCTTAAGCGAAGTGGATTGGCCGGATTATACCAAGAGAAGCTTCATGCTTTGAAAAATGTCTATAGGGGTTTGGAATTTGAAGATGAAATGGTGGGTTTATTCAACCACTGTATCTATGATTTGGATTCAAAGGCTCCCTCAATTGATACTCCTTTGCATGCTTTTTTACCTTATAAACACATAGATCACCTTCACCCAGATGCGGCTATTGCCATTGCTGCGGCTAAGGATGGTGAAAAAATAACCCAAGAACTTTTTGAAGGACAAATCGCTTGGGTCCCATGGCAGCGGCCCGGCTTTGACATTGCCTTGAAATTGGAAAAGGCTGTAAATGATAACCCTGGAATTCGTGGTATCATGCTAGGCGGTCACGGATTGTTTACTTGGGGAGAAACAGCCCATGAATGCTATGTAAATAGCTTGGAAGTTATAGAAAAAGCTTCGCAATATTTAGAAGACAATTACGGAAAAGACCGTCCCATTTTTGGCGGTCAGCGTATTCAGTCTCTGGCAAGTGACCAACGAAAAGATCAGGCGGCCAAAATTGCTCCTTTGTTAAGGGGCTTGGCATCCAGCTATGATCGAATGGTGGGCACCTTTACAGATGATGAAAGGGTGTTGGAATTCATCAACAGCAATGATCTAGACAAATTAGCACCATTGGGTACTAGTTGCCCGGATCACTTTTTGAGAACAAAAATTCGTCCTTTGGTTTTGGATATTCCAGCAGACCAAGACTTGAGCGACATCAGCGCACTTAAAACCCATTTGGAAGAAGCCTTTCAGAAATATAGGGAATATTACGCTGAGTATTATGACAACCACAAGCGTTCCAACAGCCCCGGAATGCGGGATTCTAATCCGGTTGTCATCTTGTGGCCGGGTGTAGGAATGTTCTCCTACGCTAAAAACAAACAAACATCCCGCGTGGCCAGTGAATTCTACATCAATGCCATCAACGTGATGAAAGGTGCTGAGGCAATCTCCGAGTATGTTTCATTGCCCCTTCAGGAGGCGTTTGACATTGAATATTGGTTACTTGAGGAAGCAAAACTTCAGCGTATGCCGAAAGAGCAGCCGCTTTCACGAAAAATTGCTTTTGTCACCGGTGGTGCCGGAGGAATCGGAAAAGCAATTGCAGACAGATTAGCTGCGGAAGGTGCCTGTGTGTTCATCACCGACATCAACAAAGACAACCTTGATGCTGCCTTATCCACCTACAACAAGGATACCGGAGCTGGCACCCTGATGGACGTGACAAACATGGCAGATATCGAGCGCGCACTCAAAGAAGCAACACTGAAATTCGGTGGCGTTGATATCATCGTCAACTGTGCAGGATTGGCCATCTCCAAGCCTATTGAGCAGACTTCTGAAAAAGACTGGGACATCTTGCAGGATGTGTTGGTAAAAGGACAGTTTGCGGTTTCAAAAGCTGCAGTAGCTATCCTACGAGCACAAAATAAAGGCGGAGATATCATAAACATAGCAAGTAAAAATGCCTTGGTTTCAGGTCCAAACAATGTTGGTTATGGAACGGCCAAAGCTGCCCAAGTGCATATGAGCCGGTTATTGGCTGCTGAACTGGGTGGGGACAAAATCCGCGTAAATGTGGTAAACCCGGATGCCGTAATCGAAGGAAGTAAAATATGGGAAGGCGCCTGGGCGGCTGGAAGGGCCAAAGCTTATGGAATTTCCATTGAAGAGCTTCCTGCCTTTTATGCCAAGCGAACTATCATGAATGAGATCATTGGTACCGCTGATATTGCTGCCGGGGTATTCGCATTCGTTGGTGGAGACTTGAGCAAGAGTACAGGTAATATTTTGAACGTTGACGGTGGTGTAGCTGCTGCCTTTGTCAGATAAACCAAACCTATGCGAATTGATGCCAATTTTATCCAATCGCAAAATGACAAAACTCTTCCGGATCACCGGGAGAGTTTTGGTCATTTAGACCGTATGTTGGAAAGGAAAAATTTAGACAGCAGCACCCTTATACGTAAAATCCAAGACTTTCAGATTGCCATTCCAAGCTGGGCACTAGGTACTGGCGGGACGCGCTTTGGAAGATTTCCGGGAGGGGGAGAACCCCGGTCCTTGGAAGAGAAAATGGACGATGTTGGTCTCTTACATGCCCTAAACCGGGCCTCGGGAGCGATTTCCCTACATATCCCCTGGGATATACCTTCCGATATAGCAGCTATCCAAGCCCATGCAGCTTCTCATGGCCTTTTGTTTGATGCTGTCAATTCCAACACCTTTCAGGATCAGCCCGACCAAAAGCATTCCTACAAATTTGGCTCGCTTTGCCATTCCTCCGCGGATGTGCGGAAGCAGGCCATTGACCATAACTTGGAGGTAATCCGTTATGGAGAGGCATTGGGTTCAAAATCGCTGACCGTATGGTTGGCAGATGGATCATCTTTCCCCGGTCAGATGAATTTTAGAAAAGCCTTGCAGCGGACCTTGGATTCCCTGAAAGAAATTTATGCCGGTATGCCGGAAGACTGGAAACTCTTTGTGGAATATAAGCCCTATGAGCCTTACTTCTATTCCACCGTCATTCAGGACTGGGGTACCTCACACCTACTTGCCAGCCAATTGGGTGATAGGGCGTTTACCTTAGTCGATCTTGGGCATCACCTGCCCAATACCAACATTGAGCAGATTGTGGCTACGCTAATGATGCAAGGCAAATTGGGTGGATTCCATTTCAACGACTCGAAGTTCGGTGATGACGACCTCACGGTCGGTGCGATGAAACCTTACCAACTGTTTTTGATCTTCAACGAGCTGGTAGAAGGCATGGAGGATGCCGGGAGCAAGAATCCGGATCCCGCTTGGATGATTGATGCCAGCCATAATTTGAAGGATCCACTGGAGGACTTGCTGCAGTCGGTAGAAGCTATTCAGCTCGCTTATGCGCAAGCACTGCTGATTGATAGATCGGCGTTGGAAGAAGCCCGAGAGGCTAATGATCCCTCTTTGGCTCAGGAAATTCTTCAAGACGCTTTCCGTACAGATGTTCGTGCCCTGATTGCGGAAGCCCGTCTTCAAGCTGGGGGGGCGATCAATCCGATCGGGGTATTCCGAGACAAACAAGTAAGAAAAGAACTCATTAAAGAAAGAGGGGCAAAGGCCCTTTCTACTGGACTATAATGTAAAAGCCCCACAGTGCCTTGGCTATGCGGGGCTTCTATTTACCCATACTACCTATACCAAATGGCCCAACCCGTAATCGCTATCTTTGATATTGGAAAGACCAATAAGAAATTTTTCCTTTTTGATGAGGATTTAAAAGAAATAAGTGAAGAGTATGTCAAATTCCCCACCGTCGTGGATGAAGATGGCGACGAATGTGATGACTTGGAAAAAATTACCGCCTGGGCCAAACAGAAAGTGGAAGAACTCTGTCAGAATCCCGCCTATGAAGTGAAGGCCCTTAATTTTTCGACCTATGGCGCTTCTTTCGTTTCTATAGATGCATCGGGTAAACCCGTCACCCCGATTTACAATTATTTGAAGGAATTTCCGAAAGAGTTGCATGATGAGTTTTATGGCAAATATCCCGAGGAGGAAATTAACCGAGTCACTGCTTCCCCAACCTTGGGAATGTTGAATTCCGGGCTTCAGTTACTTTGGATCAAACGTATGCGTCCGGAGACTTTTAAAAAGATTCGCTACTCCCTTCACCTGCCCCAGTATATATCTTATTTGTTTACGGGTGAAGCCGTTGCCGAACCCACTTCCATCGGGTGTCATACTAAACTTTGGGATTTTCCAAAAAAGGATTACCATGATTGGGTATATGAAGAGAAAATTTCGGAAAAGTTGCCGGCTACTGTTCCGACCACCCATTTTTTCACCAAAGAAATTTGTGGTCAGCAGGTTCAAGTTGGTGTAGGCATACATGACAGCTCTTCGGCTTTGGCTTCCTATTTACTAAAAATAAAGGAACCATTCGTTTTGATTTCCACAGGTACCTGGAGCATCACATTGAATCCCTTTCCAGTAGGCGAACTGACGTTTGAAGAACTTCAAAATGACTGTTTGAATTTCCTATCTATAAAAGGGGAGACAGTAAAGGCAAGTCGGTTCTTTCTGGGTTATGAACTCGACCATCAGTTGGAAAAGTTGAACCGGATATTTGATAAACCTGCAAAATATTATAAGGCAATTGAGGCGGACGAGGCATATTTGGAGGGATTATTTTCTGAAAGTACCGAAGCTAATTTTTATCCGGAAACCATACAGCGAACGCCATTGGTTAGCAAAATTTTTCCGGAAAATAATTGGAAGCCGGAATCCTACTCCGATTTTGATTCTGCCTATCACCAGGTAATTTGGGGCCTGGCGAGGATGCAGGTGGCCTCACTTCGACTTGCCTTAGGCAGGTCTGAAATAAAAAAGGTATATATTGACGGGGGATTTGTCCATAACCAGGTATTTATCCGGATGTTGGGGGAATTGCTCCCGGGGTTTGACCTGCAGTTTTCAGATTTCCCGCTAGGTTCCGCTTACGGTGCCGCCCTGATGCTTAAAGCTGCCCAAAAAGAAGTATAATTTAATATACCCAAAACAATTACTGACATGAAAATAACCCTCGCTCTAATGGCCTTTGTTTGCACCGCGTCTGCGGCATTTGCCCAATTAGAACCCATCACCCTTCCACTCTATGGAGAAGGAACAATTCCCTATGCCAAGACATCCTCACAGACGGAGCAAATTCAAAATACCCACATAGTAGTAGTCAGTAAAGTGCAAGAACCACTCATTCAGGTATTTTTGCCTTCAAAGGCAAACGCGACTGGGCAGGCGGTAGTCATTTGTCCCGGTGGGGGATACGGTGTGCTGGCCTATGACTGGGAAGGACTGGATATTGCCAAGTGGCTAAATAGTCATGGTATTGCGGGAATAGTGCTGAAATATCGCCTTCCCTCTGCGGAATCACAAACCGAAGCCCATATGGTACCTTTGACAGATGCAAAACGGGCCCTAAGGCTTACCCGATCGCATGCCGAGGAATGGAATATATCCCCCGACAAGATCGGCATTATGGGATTTTCCGCCGGTGGGCATCTAGCCTCCACCTTGGCTACTCATTTTGATGCGGGGAATGATCAGAGTACGGATTCAATTGAGAAACTATCATCCAGACCTGACTTTGCCATTTTAGCCTATCCGGTGGTTTCTTTTGATATGTCCTTTACGCATAGTGGCTCCCGAAACAATCTAATCGGACAAAATCCCGACCCGAGATGGGTGGAGTATTTTTCCAATGAGAAGCAGGTAACAGAGGATACCCCGCCTACCTTTTTATTTCATGCCCAGGACGATGAAGCTGTTCCCGTGCGGCATAGTTTGGACTTCTTTCAGGCATTGACAGCCCATAAAGTACCGGCTGAATTACACGTCTACCCCACCGGAGGTCACGGCTTTTCCCTGTCTATCAATAAGGAAGGAACTCAAAAAGGCTGGACGGATAGCTGTATCAAGTGGCTTGGGGAACTGAATAGGAAGTAGATTATTTGGAGAACGAGTTCCGGAGATGATTTAGAAATAACTGGCTAGCAGGTTGTGGCGTTCAGAAATCCGGAATAAGAGATGGCAAAGACAAGAGGCTAAAAATCGACTATTTTTCATGTTTTCGAAAAATATCCACATGTGGTGCTTCGACTGATTCTTTTTCTTTCAAAAACTCTTCAGTAAATAGATTTGATACGATAGTCGCGTATAATGTTTGTGTATAGTCAATATACTTACCTTCAATCTCTATTTGAGCATTATCCGTTAGATTGCTAATTTCATTCGGACTAAATGCATACTCAAACTGGTTTTGAGTCCCTAACACTACAGGATTCGTCCAAAAAAACTTATCGGTCAAATTCCTGCAATAGCCAATTTCACTGGACACTTGGGCTGGGAAGGCGTAATTGTATGGAGGCCAACCTTTTATTTTTGCATAATCAATTCTAGCTGAGGGATACATAATTCCGTCATAGTTCTTGCTTTTTAAATAAGTCATGAATATTTGAGGGATATTGTATTCTGGCTTGAAATCGTCACTTTTTCTATATACCTCAAATAAAATACTAATAATTAAAGGGAAAACTAAACACTCCTATAGAAATACTTTCGAATCCAAAATCCGCAATCGATAAGATCTGTTTAGCTTATAATGCAAGTCAACCAATCCCGCCAAAGCCCGAGAATGAATTTGATTTTCAATATTTCGGCCGATAGGCCATATTTCTATCGTATTTCCACCATATTTCCATTTATCCCAACCTACCGATAGTCAAATATCAATGAATATCCAGTATCTACCAATATCAATTTTTCAACCACGACTATTTAGTTTAATTCACCTCTTTTTGTTAATTTATGGACTCTATCTAAATGGAAACAGTTATGACAGGATTACCCGATCGAATAGTTGCGTTGACGGATTTTTCGGAAACATCAGACAATGCCTCCAAACGCGCAGCGGAGCTGGCTCTTATAATAAGGCGTCCCATGACGCTTTTGCATATTTCAGAAGCTACCGCAATTCCCTCCTTGGCAGATACCTCCCTGAGAAATCAGCTTATGGAGGAAGAGCTTCAGATAAAAGGAGAAAAACTTCAGCAGGTGGCGGACGAGCTTACGGAAACACACTCCAATTTGGCATTAAACATCCGGATAATTGCTGATCCGGTCTTTGAAACAGGTATAGAAAAGTTTCTAACCGAAATGCCGGCAAGCCTGTTGGTTTTGGGGAAAAAACACCGCGGTACCTTGGAAAAGATATTTATAGGCAGCAATATTAAACGATTGCTGCGAAATGGACATTTTACCGTGCCCCTGCTGCTAGTCCCTCCACAGTTAGAACGGTTTGAATTGAAGCACCTGATCCTAGCCGTAAATCTTCGGGAAAAAATGGCGGAAACCGGGTTTTCTTTAATACAAAAATTGATTGATAATTATGAAGTCACCTTGGGTGTGGTTTATAGTCAGGGAAAAGCTGGTCTTTCGGAAAAAGAAGTGGACGCTAAACTAAAAGAAATCCTACCTAAAGTAATGAGTGAAAAAATACAAAGCATCACTTTGGTGGGCGATAAGAAAGATATACCGACTACTCCGTATGTGAATGAACTTCCTACGGACATCGTAGTGGCCTTTCCGGGGAAAAAGGGATTGTTTGAATCGCTTATAAAAGGGTCGTTTAGCGAGTATTTGGCTGATAATTACGAAAAACCAATTTTGTTAATACCCCAACCCTAGCCACTTTCTTTCACTTAACCAACTGCCTTTTTGCAAGCTGTTTTAAAACATTTATTCTATAAGCTCAAATCTGTCTTTATGGATTTGTTGCCTATTCTCATAGTTGTTGCTTTTTTTCAACTAGCCGTAATTAGACAGCCGCTTCCAGACGTTGGAAGTGTTGTTTTTGGAGGGTTATTGGTAGCAGCCGGTTTATTGTTGTTTATAGAGGGACTGGAAATGAGTCTGTTTCCAATTGGAGAAGCCATGGCAAATGCTTTGGCGCAAAAAGGGAGTTTGTTCTGGCTGATCTCCTTTGCCTTTTTACTCGGATTTTCTACAGCCATTGCCGAGCCGGCACTCATTGCCATTGCCAGTGAAGCTGGAAGAATTTCGGCGGAAGCGGGATTACTGCCTGATGATCCCGAGGTATTGGGAAACTACGCTTTAGGACTTCGATTGACCGTCGCTTTTTCTGTAGGCCTTGCGATTGTATTGGGGGTTTTTAAAATTCTAAAAGGATGGCCTTTACACTATATCGTCATAGCCGGCTATGTTTCAATAATAGGGATGACGTTAATTTCTCCTGATGAGATTGTAGGATTGGCTTTTGATACGGGTGGGGTAACGACTTCCACGATTACCGTTCCCTTGGTCACGGCATTAGGAGTCGGGTTGGCACAGGCGATCAAGGGTAGAAGCCCTTTGTTGGATGGGTTTGGGATGATCGCTTTAGCCGCCATGGCTCCGATTATTTTTGTTATGATCTACGGGTTTTTTTGGTTTTAAATATACCTAGATGGAAAACTTTTCCAATGAAATAATAGCTGTTTTATTGTCCACCGTGTTGGATGTGTTACCCATTCTGATTCTCATTCTGGGTTTTCAGTTATTTGTTTTAAAACAACCCATTCCACAACTCCGCAAGGTAGTGATAGGCAGTGTATATGTGGTTCTTGGTTTGGCATTGTTTCTTCTTGGACTCGAAAAGGCACTATTTCCCGTTGGAAACATGATGGCGGAGCAGCTTTCGAATCCGGAGTTTTTGGGAATTACCGAGGGAGAGGAAGTTGATTGGAAAGACTATTACTGGATTTATCTGTTTGCGGCGATGATCGGGTTTTCTACCACTATTGCGGAGCCATCTTTGATTGCCGTCGCCATTAAGGCCGATGAAGTCTCCTCAGGAACGATTAGTCAATGGGGATTGCGTCTTACCGTTGCCTGTGGAGTTTCGCTGGCATTGGCAGTCGGCACCTACCGGATCATCACGGGAACGCCGATTTACTTATACATTATGACTGGATACTTGGTGGTGATTGTTCAGACACTTTTTGCACCAAAGCATATGGTACCGCTAGCCTATGATTCCGGAGGTGTTACTACGTCTACGGTTACCGTACCGTTAGTTGCTGCATTAGGATTGGGATTATCGGCTACAATTCCAGGAAGAAATCCAGCTGTAGACGGTTTTGGTTTGATTGCCTTTGCCAGTGTATTCCCCATCATCACCGTGTTGGGTTATGCCCAACTAACAGTGATTAAAAAAAAGATTGTTACCTTAAAGCAGAAAAAAGATGCGATTTAAATTAATCATGGCTTTGGTCAGGCCTGAAAAGACCGACGAAGTTGTCCTCGCTATGCGTGAGGCAGGCGCCACAGGTGATACGATCATCCGTGCGAGAGGCTCAGGATTACATATTGCCAAAACCTTTTTGGGATTAAACATAGAAGGGCAAAGTGAGATTATCCTTGTGTTGGCAGAGGAAAATATGGTAGGTGGACTATTGGATACCGTGAAGAAAGTTGTCCCCTTTGAGGACCCTGGCAATGGTATCGCTTTTGTCATTCCGGTAGATCAAGTGATTGGGTTGGAATCCCAAATTAAAAAACTGAAAGACCAGGCTAAAGATTCGTATTTTTAAAAACAATACCCAACTAAACTTATGGAAAATCGACAAAAAAATCGGTTGAATGCCAAGGAGGCTATGAGCCGGGATTTGATATTCGTCAATGGAATATCAACAGCTAGAGAAGCTGTGGAGTTGATGAAACAGCACCAAATAGATGTGCTCATCGTCAACAAAAGAAATGAATTTGATGCTTACGGCATTGTGGTTGCGCAGGATTTGATACGGGGAGTCTTGGCTGCCTCCAGGTCGGCCGATGATGTAAGTGTCTATGAGATAATGACAAAACCGCTGGTAAGTGTCGCCGCTACAATGGATGTAAAATATGTCGCAAGGCTATTGCTGAATCTAGGATTGAAGCAAGTGCCAGTGGAGGAAAATGGGACGTTGATAGGAATAATATCTCTTCGATCTTTGGTTTTTGACAATGGGTTGTTTTAATCAGGTTGACCTTAAAACAGAGGAGGAATCAACTGATTATTCATATGAGAGCCAATATCCATAATGAATAGGACGATGGACTCAATCTAATTACCTTTTCTCTTACTGTCGAAAATCTTCCAGACTTGTTAATAATTTGCAAGCTGTTCGAATTTAAACGGGTGAAACCCGGAAGAATAGTTACAATTAATTCAGTCGGTTATAAATTATTTAACCTGCCTATTTGACATGGCCAAACTAATAGGTGGAGTATGCTTACACTTCCGTTTTGGTTGCTTGAAATTCGCTTAAACTAATTGATTTATATCCAGTTGAGAAAAGCAAAGAATCTTTTCCTTCCCATATGTTGACAAGGAGTAAATCTAAAATTGTCATTGGTTGAAATCGGTATTGGAAAATATATTGAACTTTTTCCAAACATTATAGTTTAAAATCAGATGCTTCATTATACACTATACCGTCACAAAGAATCTACGGATTGGGTAACGTTTGTCCATGGGGCAGGTGGGAGCAGCTCTATCTGGTTTAAGCAGATACGTGATTTTAGTCGGGAATATAATGTATTACTCATAGATCTTAGAGGCCATGGCAAATCAAAAAGCCCCGCCTATGATAAATTGCAGACTTATTCCTTTGATGTGATAGGGGATGAAGTCATCGAGGTCTTAGATCACCTAAAGATATCCAACTCCCACTTTGTAGGTATATCACTTGGTACGATAATCATTCGGGAGATCAGCGAACGCTACCCGGACCGTGTAAAAAGCCT
Source organism: Lunatimonas sp. (assembly GCA_035460985.1). Lineage (GTDB taxonomy): Bacteria > Bacteroidota > Bacteroidia > Cytophagales > Cyclobacteriaceae > Lunatibacter. The sequence continues at coordinate 27,767 of DATHWC010000224.1, read as the reverse complement.
TGTACTGGCGGGTGCCATTATGAAAATGAACGTTAGGGGACAGGTTTTGATGCGTATGGGCTTTTTGCTAAAATCGATCATTCCTTACCTTGTGCTCTACAAGCTTTTTGCCTTTATCATCATGCCCCGTAAAAAGCACCGGGAGTCACGCTATTTGTTTATTGAGGAAGCTAAAAAGTTATATCAAAAGGAATTTATCCGTTGGTTTACTTTGGTAACCCAAGTGAACCCATTGCTTTCATTTTTTAGGATCAAAGACATCAACATCCCAACCCTCTATGTGATGGGACAGGAAGACTACATGTTTTTGCCCTCCATTACCAAACTGGTAAAAGATCACCAATCCGCCATGTTGGAAGTAATCCCAGATTGCGGTCATGTCGTAAATGTGGACAAACCTGAAATCTTCAACGAGACCACGTTAAAGTTCCTGAAAACCCTATAACCTACAATAATATTTAAAAGTTGACTCTTCTCATTTTTTACATCTGAATTATGTTTTGTTCAATAGTATATGCCACGAATAAATCCCAAACAAAGACTCAACGGATAATCCATTTCACTTAAATTAACCTCTAAATAATTTTTCTTTAAAAGTCAATTTTTTGAGTAGAACCACAAAGGATACGGAGGTGCCACAGAGGACACAAAGAATTTTCTAAAAAAACTTTGTGCGCTTTGTGCCTTCTTTGAGCCCTTCGTGGTTTTTTTTAAGGGAAATGAAGAGGGCTCTAAGGCAACAGTAACGTTGAGGAACATAGTTCCTGACGTGTCCCCTCTTCAATCGGGATCCCTTTACTCGGGACAGGCGATGCGGTTTTCCCGCATACAGCTTTCCTGGGCGGAGGCAAAAGCTCGTTTGATGCAGGTTTACCCCCTATTAAAATATATCAAAAGGAAGGGAATAATAAAAAAGGTAAGTAAAATATAAGCCAAGCCAATTAACCTGGTTTTCACCGTTTTTTCACCGAATAAAGTCGCTAGTCGCACCGGGATATTCCGAACACCCGGGAAGGGAAGGAAAATCAAAGCTCCAATAAAATTGAAAAGAAAATGCACCAACGCGATGCTTATAGCCGCCTCAGTCTGATAGAGTGCGGCTATAGCGGCGGTGATGGTCGTTCCGATATTGGCCCCTATGATAAAAGGGAATGCTTTATTGACAGAAACCTTACCTGTCGCCACTATGGTGACGATCAGTGAGGTGGTGATCGTGCTCGACTGAACTGCCGCCGTACTAAATGCCCCATAGCCAAACGCTCTTAGGGGATTTTGAAAAATATGCTTACTTATCTTCTTATATTGGGGAGATATCAAAGATCTGTAAACCAGGTTAGACAACACGTAGATCGAGAAAAATAATAGAAGCACTCCCATGAGCAACCAAAATATAGGAATGTCTATCCAAGACGAAACCTCCCGAGTCAATGGACGAAGAAATATACGTTGGGAATTAAACCCTGAATCGGACTGCCCTCCTGCCAAAAAGGGTTGGGTTAAAAAAGTGGCAATTTTGCTTACAAAATCGAAGTACACTTCCAGAGGAAAAAGAATAAGCACCGTAATAATATTGAAAAAGTCATGTACTACTGCGGCGGAAATTGCCTTTTTAAAGGTTTTGCGCTGCATGATATAGCTCAATGAGACCAAGTTGGAGGTTAACGTGGTTCCGATGTTCGCTCCCATAATTAATGGGACAGCTTGGGATAAACTAATGCTTCCGGAAGAAACCACGGCAACTACCATAGCAGTAATGGTTGAACTGGACTGAACCAGAGCCGTCATCAAGATCCCAATGAAGAGCCCTACGAAGGGATTGCTTGTGGCCTGGAAGATATCATTGGCGAGCTCACTGTTTAGCAAGCCTAAGGACAACGTGAGTAAGTCTATGGAAAAAATAAACAACAAAAGCCCGAGAATAGATGCAACAACCAAAAGCCAGTTAAGCTTCCATCTCTTTACTTTTTCTTTGGTAATCATCTGTATGATTGATGGTATTTAAACAGTAAAATTTGCGCAAAATTCCGATAGAAAAAAGGAAATTACTTCTTTTTTAGATGAAGCTTATGTTAATGTTTAAATCTGTCTTTATTAAATATAAATTCTTTTTTGAGGTTCGGATACCAGATCCATTGAAAAAATAGTAACTTTAAATCGATAAACCAAATGATTTACTGAGGATTTTATTGAATGAGGGGTTTTTTCCGGCGTTATTCCTTCTTAACAATTTCATAACATTGAGCTATTGCAAACTTATTTACCTTTGTGACTGCATTTCACCAGCCAAAGCAATGACATGGTCAAATTAAAGGATCAAAATATCAATCAGGATGCCCTGTCCAAGGCAGCCTATTCGCTTTTTGATTTCACGAAAAAGGAAAAATCCTTCCTTCTAGTTGTTTGTATATTAGTTTCAATTGCAGGCATTATTACCCCTTACACCTATGCGGCAATGTGGTTTGGCTTTGCTTTAGCCGCATATTCAGCTATTGCCAATGACAGTATTCAGACAATAGGTACATTTATTGCCTCCAACCAACGTCAAAAATGGTATTTTCTATGGCTATTTATGGGGCTGATTTTTGTGGGTACAGTTACTTTTAGTTGGTTTTATTATTCCGGAGACGTGAGCTATCAGCGCCTGAGGGTTGAAGGCTTGGATAGGGCCCCGGAGAGTTTTGTTTTTTTACAACTAGCTGCTCCAATCGTATTGCTGGTAATGACCCGTCTTAGGATGCCGGTATCTACCACCTTTCTATTGCTTAACGTATTCACCTATAAAGCAGGCACTATCTTAGGTGTGATGCAGAAGAGCTTTATCGGGTATTTTGTCGCTTTTTTTGCGGCGATAGCGGTTTGGTTTTTGTTGGAGCGTTTTGTGAAAAATTACCTCAAAGGCAAAGCCAGTCCCTATTGGTATATCTTTCAGTGGATAACGTCCGGGTTGCTTTGGGCGGTTTGGATCATGCAGGATGCGGCCAATATTGCGGTATTTTTACCCCGTGAATTGAATGTTTGGGAATTTTCAGCGTATACGGGGTTTGTATTTTTAGGTCTTGGCTTTCTTTTCTATTTTAAGGGAGATAAAATCCAGGGTATAGTCAATGAGAAAACCCAAGTAACTGACGTTCGTGCAGCGACCATTGTTGATCTGGTTTATGCGGCGATTCTATTTTACTTTAAAGGGTATAGCGATATGCCTATGAGTACTACCTGGGTTTTTATCGGGTTGCTAGGAGGAAGGGAACTGGCCATCGCCTTAGCCAAATCGAGAAAACTGAAAAAGAGAAAAGCCCGGTTGGTTCGCGCCTACCGATTGGCTAAAAACGATATTGTAAAAGCGGGCATTGGTCTGATAATATCCCTAGTTTTGGCTTTGATCATTAATGACGGGGTAAGGAAGGAAATTTTTGATTTATTTTTAGGGATTTTTTAAAAGCTGTTATTCTTTTTGAAAATTATAATGAAACGATGATCGACCTTTATACCGACGAGTACTTTATGAGGGAAGCCTTCAAACAAGCCCAGATTGGATTTGACGAAGGGGAAATACCTGTCGGTGCAGTGGTTGTCTGTAAAAACCGAATAATAGCTAAAGCCTACAACCAAACTGAAAAATTGACAGATGTCACAGCTCATGCGGAGATGCTGGCATTAACTTCAGCTTCAAATTACCTTGGTTCAAAATACCTTACTGAATGTAAACTCTTTGTTACGCTAGAGCCCTGTGTTATGTGTGCGGGTGCTACATTCTGGGCGCAATTGGGAGAGATACATTTTGCGGCCAAGGATCCTAACCGTGGATATTCCCGAATACAGCCTTCGCTGCTGCACCCCAAAACGGTAGTTAAGCAGGGATTGATGGCCGAAGAATCTACCCAAATCCTTCTTGAATTTTTTAAAAGCCTCAGAAAATAGAGTTTCCTTGATTATAAAGAACCATTTTTCATCTTTCTTGGTTGGTTTAGTAGGTTTTTAAAACACCTACTACCATCAACAAACTTAATGTTAACCTTTAAATTTAGATAGAAAATGGCTTTTGAACTTCCAGCATTACCTTATGATTTCAATGCGTTAGAACCACATATCGACGCAAAAACGATGGAAATCCATCATGGCAAGCACCACAATGCTTATGTTACCAACTTAAACAATGCTGTAAATGGTACAGACCTAGAGGGAAAAAGCATTGAGGAGTTGATGTCTTCCATATCCTCAGCCCCTGGTGCTGTAAGAAATAACGGCGGCGGTCACTACAACCACTCTCTTTTTTGGACCGTTTTGTCACCAAATGGTGGCGGTGAGCCAAGTGGCGAATTGGCTAGTGCCATAACTAAGAAATTTGGTTCCTTTGCTGCTTTCAAAGAGGAATTTAACAAAGCTGCCGCTACAAGATTTGGTTCAGGTTGGGCATGGTTGAGTGTAGATGGTTCAGGATCCCTGCAGGTAAGTTCTACTCCCAATCAGGATAATCCACTTATGGATGTAGCCGATGTGAAGGGTACGCCCATTCTTGGGTTGGATGTGTGGGAACACGCCTATTACCTTAACTATCAAAACAGAAGACCTGATTACATTGCGGCGTTTTGGTCGGTTGTAAATTGGGATGAAGTAAGTAAAAGGTTTTCTGCTGCCAAATAGATCAACATCGAGTAAATTTGAGTGAAATCCCCTTGGTCATTATGATCAGGGGGATTTTTTTGTACCCAGACCGAACGGTTATAGTGTTCGTTTATGATACACATCAAATTTTTAACAATTATTTAGTATGCTGATTTACAGATAGATATGAATTTTTTTATTGATTGGCACTTCTTTTTCATATTGGTGGTCATATCTACAAATTAGCATTCAAATCATGAAAATTTCAACCCAGTTTTTCGTAGTAGCTTTGACCTTCTTTCTTGGATTAAGCGAATTGGCTGCGCAGCAAGAAAATACCCCAATAATTGGTATAGTTAATGATGAAAAGGGAGAAGTGCTTCCTTACGTAAACATTGCCCTTATGGACAATGCTTCAGAGTCCCTAATCACAGGGGCAGTCACGGATGAAGATGGACATTTTTTACTTATGGCCACTAAAGAGGGAAATTTTTATCTCTCCGTCTCCAGTATCGGATATGAAACATATCGCACAGCAGCATTTACGCTTAAGACTGGGCAAAAACGGGATTTTGGAGTGCTGACTATGAAAGATGAAGCGGCGACTCTTGGCGAGGTTACGGTGAATGCCCAAAGAGCACAAATTGTGATCGAAGCAGACAAAACAATCGTAAATATTGAAGGGACAGTTCTCGCAGAAGGAAACACCGCCTTGGATGTTATCGGAAGATCTCCTGGGGTCTTCGTAGATTCGGATGGAAACATCAACCTGAACGGGAAGACAGGAGTAGTAGTAATGCTGGATGACCGACAGACCTATATGAGTGCTACAGATTTGGCGGATTTTCTACGTGCCATGCCAGCGGACAATATCAAGAGCATAGAAGTAATCAACAATCCATCTTCCCGCTTTGACGCGGAAGGCGCCGCAGGAGTGATAAATATCAAACTCAAGAAAAATGACCTTAACGGCATCAATGGCAGTGCCAACTTGGGATACAGATACAACGGAATACATGCACCTACGGCGGGAGCAAATCTAAATGTTAAAAAAGGCAAATGGACCACCAATTCCAGCCTGAACTATAATGAATGGGCTCAATATAATGACTTGGAGATACTACGTAGATTCGAGCTGGAAGAGGGTACCTCTGCTTTTGATCAAGAAGCCAGGTTAAAACTGGTTAGAAAAAACCTCTTCTTTACCGGAGGAACTGACTACAAAATAAACGACAGCCATAGTGTAGGGATAAATATACAGGCCTCCAGACAGGACGGCACGGAAGACGGACTGTCTGAAACGCTAATTTCCAACCCTTCTACCACTGATATCAATAATCTAAAAGCTATCAACGACGGAAGATCGGACAATACCCGATTTTTTGGAAATTTTCACTACGTGGGGCACTTGGATACCCTAGGGACAAAAATTACAACTGATTTGGATTTCACCCAAATGAACGCGGGCAGCCGTAGCCTCCTTTCCAACCGGTATTGGATAAATGATGATCTCCTCAACACCGATTTCAATCGTATCCTGACAGAAAATGCCATGGACTATCATATATTTACCGCAAAAGCAGATTATACCCGGCCTTTAGGTAAAGGCAGGGAAGCAGAAATGGGTGTGAAGGGAAGCTGGGTGAAATCGGACAATGAACTACAACTGTTCAAAAGCGAAGAAGAAGGACCTTTTATGCCAGATCAAAACAGTAACCGTTTTATCTACCATGAAAATGTACTGGCTGCATATGGAAATTACAAGACGGGCTTAGGTGAGAAGTTGAAGCTACAGGCTGGCTTACGATTGGAGTATTCGGATATTACGGGAAATTCGGTCACTTCCAATCAAATCAATACCCAAAGATATTTAGATTACTTCCCCAGTGTGAATTTGAACCATAAGATATCTGACAATTACCAAATTACATACACTGGCAACAGAAGAATCACCAGACCAAACTATCGGCTGCTAAATCCCTACGTATTTTATATTGACCCCCTTACCGTAGAGGTGGGCAACCCAACACTTACGCCACAATATGCCACCAACCTGGAAATGAACCATACCATTAAAGGAATGTATCAGGTGAGTCTGGGATATTCCAGAACCCAAAATGCCTTTGGCCAGATTATGGTGCAGGACGAAGAGACCAGGACTACATCGATTCAGGTACAAAACCTGGATAATACCGAAAATCTGAACCTTCGAATGATTGTTCCTGTAGAATTTGCACCTTGGTATACCTCAAATCACACCGTACAGGTAAGCAACAATACATTCCAATCGCAGCTAGGAGATGAAATGCTTGATGTCAGTCAGGTATCCATGATGGCACGGACACAGCATAACCTGACCTTCGGTAAAGGTTGGAAAGCAGAGGTAGTCGGTACCTATATGAGTCGGTCCCGCTATGGGCAGATGGTTCTCAACGGTCTGGCCTGGGTAGATGCAGGCATAACCAAGAGCTTTAAAGACGATAAATGGAGTATAAGCGTCAACGGATCGGATCTACTGAGGACACAGCGGTTTGCTGGAAATATACGATTTGACCAGATCAACACCAACGTTGCCCAATACAACAATATCCAGTCCATTCGTGTGGGTATTCGATGGAAATTTTCCCAAGGCGAAAACTTCCGGATTTCGCAGCAAAGCGGAAGCACGGAAGAACGCAACCGCTTAGACTAATACTACCGATACACCAGAAAAGCACCCAATTGGGTGCTTTTCTGGTGTATCTATCCTATTGAGCTAAATTCTATAAAAAGTGATACAAGAAAATCAGGGTTGCAGCTAACGCCGGCTTTTTCTCGCCCTTGATTTCCATTTTCACCCTCATTTCAGTTTTGATAGTGCCCCTCAAATCGCTAATATTCGCAAGATGGGCATGCATTCGGATCTCGTCATTGACTTTTACCGGATTGGCAAAACGAAGATGCTCAATCCCATAGTTCACCATCATTTTTAGGTTATTAACCTGAACAATTTGATCCCATAGGTAGGGCACTAGCGACAAGGTCAGGTAACCATGAGCAATCGTGCCCCCAAATGCTCCTTCGGCTTTGGCTCTATCGGGATCGGTATGTATCCATTGATGGTCGATAGTTGCTTCGGCAAATAAATTAATTTGTTCCTGAGTAACTTTGTGATAGTCAGAAACCCCCAAATCTTGGCCTACATAGGCTTGGAATCCTTCGAAACTATCAATTATTAATTGGCTCATTTTCTGTTTGGATTGGTGTAAAAGCTGGCTCCATTGATTGAAATCCCAAGCTGTTCCCCAATGAAAAGACACCAAGAGGAAAAGGATTGTCAAAACAATCAATTTGAGCCGCAAGATAAGGGAACTTTATCAATATTTTCCCTTACAATCCAAAATTCAACACGCCAGCTGATTCTAGTTAGGACGCTTGTAGCAGCGTATAGATCAATTCGGAAGGGGTCTGAATACTTGCTGCCTTATCGTCTTCCAACTCCTTTTCCAACTCAGATTCAAGCTCGTAAATCAAGCCGGACACAAATATCTTGTCCATGTGTAGGTCATTATAAAAGTTTGCTCCTTTGCGCTTCCCCGTCAGGGGAATGCCGTATGACTGAAATACTCCAATCGTTTTTCTGAGCGCAGTTATATTTTTCATGGGATAATAGTTGAATTATTTGAAGCTAAGACGAAATGTACCTTCATTATGTTTTGAATAAACGGCAAAAAATAAATAAATTATGAATCCTTTAGTTAATTTAACAATTTAGCTAATATATTGATTGTAAGGAGATAATAATTAAATGTTAATTTTGGTTCTTTTAAATTCAAATTGGCGAAATTTAATTCCATATTATGTCAACAACTGGAAATTACCTACAAAGTGTCACCCAGCTACTACAGGATTACAAACGCACCGGCGAACTGGCTATCCGGCAAATTCCAGAAGAAAAAATCTTTTGGCAGTACAATGCGGACAGCAATTCTGTTGCCATCATTGTGAAACATCTATGGGGGAATATGCTTTCCCGCTGGACGGATTTTCTTGACAGCAATGGGGAAAAATCCTGGCGCGAAAGGGATGAGGAGTTCGAACCGGGCATTGCGACTATGGAGGAGCTTTGGTTCAAATGGGAAGAGGGATGGCGGGTACTCTTTGCCGCCTTGGAGCCTTTGACAGAAGAGGATTTGACGCGGATAGTGGTTATAGGACACAAAGAACACTCGGTAGTGGATGCTATCAGTAGGCAGCTTGCCCATTACGCCGCCCACATCGGGCAGATTATCTACTTGGCAAAGATGCTAGCGGACAAACCGTGGGAAAGCCTTAGTGTCCCAAAAGGGAAATCACCAAAGTTTAATTGAGCTACGATGCAATGGTAGGATATAGAAAGCGGGGTAACCTAAGTAGAAAAACCTGCCAGGTTTCATCCGTTATTTGAATAACTAGCAGATTATCTACAAAACCTGGCAGGTTTTCGTATTTACTAGTTGAAGGGCCGCCATACTGTTTTCCGGTTCATCTACACCGACAACTCCTCCTCGGTGCGCAATCAAGGTATAAGGCTCAAAGTGATTAAAATCCTGACAGAAGCATATTACGGGAGCAGTAAGGAAACCAAAAAAGATTAATAATAGACGACTCATGAATGAATGAAGTTAAGGTTATCTCTTACAGGAAATAGTGTCATTTTTTGTATTTCATTTTTTACCTTCCCCTTCCCGCAGCAACTCGTATTTTTTCTGTTTGGTTTTCCAGCGTTCAAGGGCATATTGCTGCATATCATCTACCCGGTCTTTTTCATCTACAATTTCAAATCCCAATAGGGATTCTATTATATCCTCCAACGAAGCAATACCATCCATACCTCCATACTCATCGATCACAATGGAGATATGTTCCTTTTTTGTAATCATCACATCCCACGCATCAAACAAAGTAGTATTCTCCGGAAAGGTCAAAATCTCCCGCTTGATGTCCTTCAATTTCAAATCAAATTGGTCTTCTGCCAATTTTTCAAATACCAACTCTCTAAAGACATATCCTGTGATATTATCACGCATGTTGTCGTAGATGGGGATTCGGGAGAAATGTAGGAAGTCCTTATTTTTAAGAAACTCCTGTAAAGTCATTTCCTCATTCGCTACCACTACCACAATACGGGGAGTCATGATTTCAGATATTCGGACACTTTTCAGCTTGATCAAGTTTTGGATGATCTTGTTTTCTTTATCCGCAAATATCCCTTCTTGGGTCCCTATACTGGCCAGTGCGGAAATCTCCTCCCTACTTATCGTCAATTCTTTCGTATCCCTGGAAAGAGCTCTTGTCAAAACTGCAGAAACAACAACCAGCGGGTAAGTGATAAAAATCATACCCCGAATTACTTTCGACGATATGCTCACTAGTTCCTTGCTGTAATTAGCGCCCAATGTTTTGGGAATAATTTCAGTCAAAATCAGAATTAAAATTGTCAAGACGGCTGAGACAATTCCAAAATAAGCCTCGCCAAAGACTATAGTCGCTTGGGCACCAACTCCCGCAGCCCCTACGGTATGTGCCACTGTATTCAAAGATAGTATGGCGGACAAGGGCTTGTCAATATCCTCTTTCAGTCTAATCATCGCTGATGCACTCCCGTCTCCGTTTTCCGCTTTTGATTTCAGGTAGGAAAGAGGGGTGGACAGCAATACCGCCTCCATTATCGAACACACAAATGAAACGATCAGGGCAATGGCAAGATAAATGAATAAAAGGGTCATAATTGGATCAAATGGTAGCGATAGTGCTTTGATTAGCAGGGACGAACATACTGGACTGGTCACCCAACTTATATTCCCTATAAAATTACAATAAATTTTACCGTTTTGAGATTCTACCCATTAAAAATTAGTTGGTCAACGTTCTAAACCTTTGGTAATTGGCTAAGCAACAAAGTTGAATATTTTACTTCACTTTGACTTTACCTATTTAAAATGTCTAAGCCTTTAAGACAGGCATTTTTTAACAACGAAATAAGATCAAAAAAACAACAGTTTTTCACTAGCCACTAAGGGTGAACCCATCCTTCGTTGTCATGGACTTAAAACACTAAAGAACATGAACTATACAAGAAAATGGGGCGCGGCAATTTTTCTTTTCTTTTTATATAATTCTCTTATTGGCCAGCAACCTGCTCAATCCATCCGGGGAAAGGTTGTAGATGCAGATACCAAGATGGGCATTCCGGGTGTGAACGTTATTATATTAAATTCGGAACCGTTGGTTGGTGTGGCAACTGATGACGGGGGAAATTTTAAACTTCCACAGACTCCGATTGGAAGAGTAAGCCTAAAAATCTCCAGCCTTGGGTTTGAGGAACAGGTGGTACAAAATCTATTGGTAATCGCCGGAAAGGAAACCGTCTTGGAATTGGAGCTTCGGGAATCCTTCGTCGGAATGGGCGAAGTAATCATTAGCAGCGATGTGGACAAATCTCAACTGACCAATGAGATGGCCTTGGTATCCGCCAGAAATTTTACTGTGGAGGAGACAAAACGGTTTGCAGGCTCATTTAACGATCCTGCCCGCATGGCAGCGTCCTATGCGGGTGTCAATTCCGACGGCGGAGGAAACAATGATATTATCGTGAGGGGAAACAATTCCCGCTTTATCCAATGGAAATTGGAAGGCATAGAAATTCCCAATCCCAACCATTTTGGGCAGGAAGGCTTGACGGGCGGTCCCATTAGTGCGCTAAACAGCCAGATGCTGGCAAACTCGGAATTTTACACAGGAGCGTTCTCTCCTTCCTATGGCAATGCGCTTGCCGGAATCTTTGACATGAAGCTTCGAAAGGGAAACAACGAAAAAAGCGAGAAATCATTTTCCTTGGGAGTATTGGGCACAGATATGACCTTAGAAGGACCGTTCAGCAAAAAAAGTAGAGCAAGTTATTTGATCAATTACCGCTATTCGACATTGGGCTTGCTGAATAACTTGGGTATTGTGGATTTTAGCGGTGTACCCAAGTACCAGGATCTTTCTTTTAAGTTTCACCTCCCGACAAATAGTTTTGGCACCTTCACTTTATTCGGCTTGGGTGGTAAGAGTGGATTGGATATGGAGTTTTTTGAAGAAGACAACCAGACACGGATGAATGAAAAGGCAGTTCAAGCAAGCAACTTGGCCATTGGGGGTATCAACCATTATCTGCCATTTGGCTCGAAAATACTTCTCCAAAACTCTATATCCTATGCAGCAAATGGCAGTGGTTTTGCGAGTGAGGTACTTCTTAATGATCAGGAATTCCGTAAAGAGTCTAAAGGTGATCTACGAAACAGAACGTTTAGAGCCGCATCAACAATAAATTTTAAATTCAACAGCCGCCATTTTGCTGAGGCAGGCGTGGTTTTGTCCCGATTTGACTTTGACTTTGAAAGCAGATATTTCGATAGAAGTTTAAATGAAGAGAAAGTAAATCAAGATCATAATGGCACCGCATACCTCGTTCAGGCATTTGCGAGCTGGCGTTGGAGACTGAGCCCCACACTAACTTTGGTCAATGGCATTCACAGCCAAAAGACATCCCAGCATCAGGCTCTGTCTTTCGAGCCCAGATCATCAATGCGGTTGGATCTTCCCCGTAGCCAAGCGTTAACTGCCGGCATTGGTCAGCACAGTAAAATGACCTCCCTGCCTAATTATTTCGCCAGAATCGCAAGCTCCCAGGGTGGCACTTCTATGCCCAATACCGGTCTGGATCTTCTAAAGGCCAGGCACTTGGTAGTGGGTTATGAAAATAAGCTAGGCGATCAACTTTTTTTGAAAATAGAAGCCTATCACCAATACCTCTATAATATTCCGATTGAACCGAATTCCCAGAGTTCCTATTCCTTGCTAAATCAGGACGATCTTTGGACGGATAGGCTACTCGAAAATGAAGGACGTGGGGAAAATTACGGTATGGAATTTACCTTGGAAAGGTTTTTTGACGATGGCTATTATTTCCTGATTACAGGTTCTGTTTTTGAATCTACTTATGTGGCTGGTGACAAAATATGGAGGAATTCCCGGTTTAACGGAAACTATATGGGAAATCTTCTTTTCGGAAAGGAATTTAAACTGACCAATTCTACTGAAAAAGTTAGGGTCTTGAGTCTTAATGGAAGAACAGCTCTTTTGGGAGGGCGAAGATTGTTGCCGATCGATGTAGCGGCATCCGTAGCAGCTGAGCGGGTGATCTACGATGAAAGTAGGGCTTTTGAGATCAAAAATGATGATATTTTCTCACTAAACATCGCCATAACCTATCGCGTGGATAAGAAAAAATTCAGCCAGGAAATAAAGTTGGATGTGCAAAACGTAACCGGCAACGCCGCCATTACAGACTATTATTGGAATAATACTTCTCAAAAGATTGAATCCATTCCCCAATTGTCCACACTTCCTGTGTTAAGTTATACTGTTCACTTCTAGGCTTACCATCTAACCAAACAACGAAATCGTATATGAACTAAGAATTAGTATTCTGGAAAGCTAATCGAGACTGAAAACAAACCCTAAATGAAGAACTACGCCAACTTCCGAAAAATTATTGCAGTGTTCCACCTGTATGGAATTAGCCTCATGGGAAAGAGGAAGTTTGACAACCTGTATAAGGATCATAAGATGGATCAGGTGTTTGTGTTGGGATTGATTTTTGAACTTGAGCTAGTCCTTCACCGGGAAATGGAGGATGAGGAGGCCTATGCGGCACAGGTACCTGTAAATATCATTGAGAAATTGCTGGAATAATTAACTAAATAAGAGTGGCTTGTATTATTGGTTATAGCCCGGATGTAAAATTTAGCGGAGGTAGCTGTTAAAATCCAATTTGAACGCCGCCAATCACGCCCCCAAATAGGCCATATATATTCGTAGTTGTACTGTAATCTGCCAGAACAAGCCCGGGAATTTCCTTTTCAGGGCTGAAATCCATGACGGTGAAATTAATCGAGGGTCCGACAAATACTTTAGTATTTGGGGATAAACGGAAGGCAGGGAGTGCTCGAAAGGAACTGGTATGGTCGGTTTGTGACTTAAAATCGGTCGATACACGACTTACCCATTCCGTATCCAATGAAAACTCACCGTTGTCAAATAGGTATAAACCAAATCCCACGTCGTATCCGAAGGGAATTCGGTTGTTACCCAACCCGTATGATAAACCCAAGATGCCATAGAGCTTTTGCCCCCCGGTCCGTAAGGTAACCTGCAAAGCGGCAGTCTCGTCAATGGCTAAGGAAACACTCTTCCTACCGTTTTTAACTAAATTGACCAGACCAATGGGGTAGTCACTGGAATCAGCAATATTTAAAAGACCAAGCTGAAACTTACTTACCTTGGCTGCCTTATTGACCAATCCGGAGATTTGCCTATCCACTGATCCCCCGGAGTTATTTATTAATCCGGCAACTTGGAGTACCCCTCCCTGCTTCCGGGAATTGTTTACTAATCCAGCAATTTGAAAGCCATTTGTTTGGTTGGTAGTGTTTACCAACCCGGCAATTTGGTTGCCAGCAGTGGAGTCTGATCGGTTATAAAGTCCGGCTACCTGCAAACCCTTCGACCCTGATCTGGCAAAGTTGTAAATTCCGGCAATTTGGATTCCGTCAACTTTTTGGAAGACGGTGTTGTAAATACCAGCCACCTGCACGCCCTGCATCTCACCTCCCACCAAATTGGCCATACCGGCAACCTGTACTCCGCGGGTATGCTGTTGATTGATATTGAATACGCCGGCCGTTTCGAAGCCCTCTGTACCTGCCGAGTATCCGCCGATAAGATTGAGTGAAAAATGGTTAACCATCTGACTGCCAAACATTCCCTGAGAACCGATTCCAGGCAACAAAGACATCTGGTAGGGAGTTTCCCCAAAGAAGCCACCCAGATTTATCCGCTGAATCCGCTGCCTAAAACCGATAAAAAGGCGCCCAAAAAAGCTTTCTTCCAATGCCTCTGCGTTGCCGGACTGTGGAGAAAAGCGGAGGCGATTTTGAATATTCCTGCCGGCAATGTCCACCACAGGTAATATCATAAAACTAGTATCCCTAAAATTTTCCTTGCTAAGGGTGACAAAGATGGAGGATTGTGGGTTTTTCACTTTAAGTTCAAAATAGCCTTCCTGATTGCTCATCGTGGAGACCAGTTGACTATGCTCATAGATGCTGGCAAATGCGACCGACTCCTGAGTTTTGAAATCTCGTATAAACCCTTTGACGGTAGTCTGCTTTTCTGCCTTTTCAATTTCCGCCTCTACGTCCAGCATCTTTGGAGCATAGCGGATGATGATATATCCGGGGATTTCTTTGAATTCATACTCCGCCCCCAGTGCCAAAGCAAGAAATCCCCCGATGGATCCGGTGTAATGGCCTTCGGGCGCTGGATCGTCTACAGCAATCACAGTACTGGCATATGAAAAGAAAAAGTCATTTCCGTCTTGTAAATACTCAAAAGCCTCTTGTAAGCTTAGTTCACGAGACGGCTCATAGGTAATCTCCCGTTGAAGGTGCTGTTGGGAAAATACAGATATACATCGCAAAAAAACAATTGCGAAGAAAAGACTTGAAAGAATAAAAAATCTGGTTTTCAGCATGTTAAACTCTCAGAATGCATGCGTAAAGGTAGATGTTATTCAATGATGATTTGCTTTCCCTGTCTCAAAATCTGTACATTTAGAGTTTCGCTAATGACTGCGAGGTTTTCCTCTAGCGAGCCAAATATTAATGTAGTCGTGATAGGTTGCGTTTGCAAAGTTTTATCCTGAATGAGAATAACTTCCCCGTAGGCTTCACTTAGCGTACGAACCAAATCCTCCAATGGAATATTTTCTGCAATGAAAAGATTGTTGACATAATACTTATACAGGTCGTTACTCGGAGTGGATTTTTGTAGCCGACTTGTTTGTGTATCAAGTAGTGCCATTTCCCCCGGTACCAAGGTCAACTTCTCTGACCCTGAAGAAACCTCCACAGATCCTTTTTCCAAAATAACCTCTTGCTGGTTTAGACTGGTCTTAACATGAAAGGTAGTTCCCAAAACCCGTATTGAAAGATCCTGAACTGTTACAAGAAAAGGTTTTTCTGGATCGGGCTTGACTTCAAAAAACGCTTCTCCGGAAATTAATTGCACACTTCGCTGCTTTGAAAGCAGGGGTTGGGAATAGCTGAGACTAGAATATTTATTAAGTGTGATCCACGATCCATCCAAGAGGCGTTCGGTGATTACCCGGTCGCCGGATTCTAATTTTACCGACATAAAATAAGCTTGACCTCCGTGTGGAAGGAGAAAGGTGAATATCCAGATCAACCCAATCAGTAAGGTCACGGAGGCTGCTACCTTTATCCATGGGGACGACCACAGCATACGGGATTTTGTCACACTGGAATGAAATGACTCTCTGCGTTCATTGAAGCGTTGCCATGCTTGATCCGTGTTTGGGGTTTCGGTAGGATTGATTTTTTTACTTTTCTCCCAAATCCACTGCAATTCAGAATATCGCGCCTCATTGGTCGGTTCAGCTTTGATCCAAGTTAGGACGGCCTTATCTTCTTCCGCTGTGGTCTCCCGCAGCAGGTATTTGATTAGCAGATCGTCGTTCATAGGTTCCATGGCCTGATTAATATTTGAAGGATCAAAAATACCAGCGGCAAGAATTCCGCTAGTTCCAGTCGAAGGGTCTTGAGTGCTTTGGACATATGGGCTTCAACTGTCTTGACTGATATTCCAAGTCGCTCCGCGATTTCGTTATACTTCAGCTCCTCGAATCGGCTCAGGTGGAAAACCATTCGGCATTTTTCTGGGAGCGCACCCAAGGTTTGTTGAATGCGCTTCACCAATTCTTGTTCCTGGCCTTCCATAATTTGTGAGTTATCCGCGGACAATTGCTGATTCATTGTATAATGTGTCTGTTCCCAATGCCGTTGGCGAACTTTTTGGTGCTTGATGTGATTCAAGCTGTAGTGGTAGACTGCTTTATAGAGATAGGCCTTGAGAGAGGTGGTGATTCGCAGCCCGGACCTTTTTTCCCAAAGCTTTAAGAAAACCGTCTGAACAACCTCCTCTGCCCCAGTGCTATCTTTCAGAATGACGTTGGCATAGGCATGCAGTGCCCCGTAGTGCTCCTTAAAAACCTGCTCAAAGGTGGGCTCATCCAGGGAAAATTCTGCTGAAATCGTCGGTTCACTCACGGCTATTTGTCAACCTTAGAGCCAGAAATATACATAAAACCTATCAATTTTCTGAATTAAAGGGTGAGTTGTATGCCTATCGTGTAGCCTAAATCCAATGACCTATAGTCTCCCCAACGATTACTTCCCCAGATCTCCAGGCCTCCGGAAGGGTAACGGTTGCAGTTTTCCGTGTGCATAAAATTCAGACTGGGACCTCCATAAAGCTGCAATCCGGAGCGCAGTCGAAGGGCTGGGAGGAGCCGAATTCCGGATTTGGAGTATTCACTGCCCTGGAAATCTGTCATAAACAAATTGAATGCCTCTAGATCCATCCTGAAGCTGTTGCTACTTTGCAGGACGAGCCCAAGTCCGGCTTCAAATCCGTAGGCAAGTTCCGAATATTGGAGATTGGTACCCAGTCCGATAAGGCCATACAGTTTACTGCCCCCTGATCGAAAACTCAGCATGGTTGAAAGGTTTTCGTCCGTGCCGAGTCCGATACGTTTTTCTCCTGTCTTGATCAGATTGATGATTGCTATGGGGTATTCACTGCTGTCGGCTATATTGATCAGACCCGCGATCTGCACGCCCCTGACCACTTTGGCCCGGTTGATCAGTCCGCTGATTTGTGAGCCATTGACCTCCTTGGCGGTGTTCACCAAGCCAGCCACCTGCACCCCTGAGCTTCGCTTGGCAAAATTTCCCAACCCAGCAACCTGCACCCCCTCAGATTCCCCGGTAGTATTTACAAGTCCGGCTATTTGAAGGGCATCTGATTTGTCGGTATTGTTGTATAAGCCGCTAATTTGAATTGGGGTATTTCCACGGCTGAGATTGGTCAGTCCGGCAATCTGAATGCCTTCGCTGGAGCCTCCTGCTGTATTCAATAGCCCAGCCACTTGAAGGCCTGAAAGATTTCCCTCGGTGAGATTTACCAAGCCAGCGACTTGAAGTCCCTCAGCATCGCCTTTGATAATGCCGGCCAGTCCATATACGGCCAGCCCTCTTTCCCCACCCGAAATTCCGGACAGTGCATGCAAGCTGAAATAGTTAGTGTTATTTGGTGAGAATGTTCCTTGGGTACTTAGCGGATAAAGCAGCCCAAAATGAGCTGGTTGTACTTCCTGTGCTATGAGTCGAGCAGGGAGGCCCCATGTCAATGCAATTAGAAGGCTAAAGAAGTTAACGGAGATAGATACTTTTTTCATGGATTAACGTATAGTTGTTTCATCCATGACACCTTTACCTTAAGATACCCTTAGTCGAGATATTTTTTTTTTAAAGAATTACCCAGTTCCTCAATATTTGAAATCTATGTACTACGAAGCTAAAAAGACCACGAAGGGCACGGAGAAGGCACAAAGGAGATCACAAAGTTTTTTTTGAAAATTCTCCGAGTCCACTAGAGGAATTTCTGTGAACTATGTAGTAAAAAAAAAGACTACGAAGGGCACGGAGAAGGCGCAAAGAACACAAAGTTTTTTTTAAAACCTCCGTGCCCTCTGTGTGACCTCTGTGGTTCTATTCAAAAATTGATTTTGAAGGAAACATTACTTGGAGTTTAGTGTAATTGAAATGGATTAATCGTTGAGTTTTTGTATTGATCATTTGGTGGTATGTAGTAATGAACAAAAACCTAATTCATTTTATTTGTCAGGCTTTACATAGCCCGCCTCCAGGATACAAATAATATGGATGAAAAGCCCGGGGATTAACATGAAAAAATATCCCGCCACGGTTACAACCAGCCAAATGATTCCGGCTCTTATTTGGCCCTTATACATCTGCCCCCAACCGGGAATCAAAAAACTGAGAAATGCTGCCGTTCCGACATCCCATTTATCTTGTTTTTCAATTGCCGATAAGGAGTGGTGTTGGACACCCAAACTTTGTTCGTCCTCCATGGTCTCTTTATTTTAGTGTCAGAAGCTACTGTCTCCACATAACTCTTAATCAAGGAAAACGACCCATATTAGTCTGAAAATCATTCCAATGGACCTATGGTAAATCTAATAAGCTTTTTTATTTTCCAATTACCTTAATCCACATATCCTTCTCTAAGGTGTCTTCAAGTGCCATTCCGTTCAGAATTGCCAGTTCTTCCATCCGATCCTGAGGCATACTGAAATGCTGTAAGGCTGCTTGCAGTGTCATTCTACTGGGTACTGCCTTTATCCGGACTACATCTGGCTTTCTATTCAATTTATCCGCTTCTTTCAATTCCTGAAAAGCACGCATGGTGCGCTGAAAAACTGGCAAATAGGTAGGGGAATTCTCCAATGTGGATATGCCCAAGATGGCATAGATATTACCGTCAAATTGGATCAGGCTGGCATTTACCCGGATGGTTTGTTGCTCCTGCTTTTGATCAGCGGTAATCATCAAAGCGGATAGTCCATTGATTTTTTCCTCTTTAGAGTCAACCAGTTCCAACTTATACTGCTCCAGCAAGGATTTCGAAGCCTCCGTAAGCGAAGTTCCTTTTGCCAAAGTCAGCATCATCAGTGCTTCCCCATTAGCAGGTGCCATCTGAACTTGTTGGGGGGTATTTTGTAGGTTCCAGTCGGCGGGGATTGGAAAGGAAAATTTGAGTACCGGATGGTAGAAGGTATTGTTTTCGACAAATCCCTGCTTTGGATCCTCACCCAATACCAGCCCTTCAATCCGTTGGAGGTAACTGTTACGGTTTACATCAGCATTTTTCAACTGAAGTTTTTCCTGCCATTCCAACGCCATTCTAGCGACTGTGGTATTCCGCTCTGCCGGCGAAGGGTGGGTAGAAAGAAAATCCGGAATATCACTTCCACCGGATTTTGCCTGTTGCCGCTCCAAGGTCTGGAAAAATCCCGCCATTTCAGTCGCATCGTAGCCAATTTTGGAAGAATATTCCACGCCAAGTTTGTCGGATTCCCTTTCCGCATCTCTTCCAAAACTAAGCAAGGCCAACTGCATCCCCTGAGACATGGGCTCCATAAACTGAGAAAGCTCGGGCATTAAGATCACCCCCGCTATCATTCCCAACTGACCGAGCATTTGATTTCGCTGCTGAATCACAGAATGTCTAGCCGTAATATGACCAATTTCATGGCCCAATACGCCTGCAAATTCCGCCTCATTATTAAAATGGGCCATAATGCCTCTGGTGAAGTAGACGAAACCTCCCGGCACCGCAAAGGCATTGATTACGGGAGAATCTACTATTTTGAATTCATAATTCAAGTTGGGACGGTGAGAAATGGCTGCCATTTCCAACCCCTTTTCGGTAATGAACTGCTGTAGCTTGGGATCGTCGTAAACACCAAAGAATGCGGTAATCTGCGGATCGGATTCTTTACCCATGCTGATTTCCTGGGCTTCCGACATAAAGACCAACTGCTTTCTTCCAGTGACTGGATTTACGGCACAACCTATAAGCCAGAAAGCAAGTATTACCTGGCTTAGTATAAGTAAAAACGATTTTTTTGTCATGGGTTTTATGATGTGTAATTTGTTTTTTCAAGAACAAAATGTATTAGAAACATGAATTTAAATACAGATAGCAATTTTGGTTCCAATTGTTGCAGAACAAAATTTATCGGTAAAACCAATCTGTACGATTGATTGAATTAGCTCTTCAAACGGCCAGTTATGGGATCAAGTGCAGTGCCATTCTTCGGAAGTGCAAATTTATTGGTCTGAGGTGGAATTATCACTCCCTTTTTCCACCACTACTTCCTTTGTTTCCACTATCATGGCATAATCCTCAGGATGAAGTTTCGGACCATATTTCTCAGCATAGACCCGCGTGAAAGCCGCTCCAAAGAAAAGAATTAAGCAGGAATAGGAAACCCAAAGTAAGACCAATACTACGGAACCGGCCGCTCCATATGTTGACCCGGGTTCAGAAAATCCGAAATATAGACTTAATAAAATTTTCCCCAGATTAAATAACAATGCCGTGATAAAACCCCCTAGCCAAACTGAATTCCAGTGGATTTTCATGTCGGGCATAAACCGAAAAATAAGAACAAACAATAAACCAAGTATACCTGTCGACACTATAAATTCCATTAGTTGGGCAATGACGACAAAACCAGGCTCCCAAATTCGGGTAAGGTATGAGCTAACAACCGTCAACGCGGTGGATACAACAAAACTAATAATCAACAAAAAAGCAATGGCCATGACAAATGCCAAACTCACTGCCCTGTCTTTTATGACTTTTATAAATCCGGCCTTGGGGTCTATCTTCACACCCCAAATTTCATTCATGGAAATTTGAAGCTGGTAAAAAACCCCCGTCGCCCCAAATATCAGTACGGCTATACCCATGATTGTCGCAAACAATGTTCTACCGTCCTCCTGGGTATTGGCGATAATGCCGATCACGGCTTTTGCGGCATCTGGACCAATCGCTTCGGAAATCTCCCCCGTAATCTGCCCCTGAACAATCTCGGTCCCCCAAATGGCACCGACAGAGTTAATGATAACAATCAATAAACCTGGTAGGGATAACACTGCGTAATAGGCCACTACTGCGCCCAATCTCCATGGACTATTGGCATTCCAGATCTTCGCCGCTTCCCAAAACAGTTTCGGTAAATCGGCAATTTTGAATTTGGGCCTTCTTTTCGATGACTTCTTGTATATTCTTTTCATTTGAATAAAAATTTGGGAACCGGATAATTTTGCCGTTCTATATAATAGCATGAACCATGCCCACCTTTAAAAAGTGAATAAATACCCTGTTCCATAGAAAATCCTTAAAAACATCGGAGTACTATTGGGGAAAACTAGCTAATAATTGGGTAAATCTATACCATTTACCACGCTATCTATTGCTTTAACGTATTAATTTTTTTCAGAATGGGGGAACTTGTTTCTTTTGCCTTTTCCAAGGGAATGCCGGCCTTCATAGCGGGTCTTTTATGCCCAATATGTGTCAGCCAAGCGTCCTTCGTTATGGATTGGTATTCCACAACTAATTCCAGTAATTCCATTCCGGAATTCTGACTTCTAAAATAATCCAAGTGCGAATCCAAGCCATCAACTGATTTCTCTCCAATTCCCAGCAACAACTCTCTAGCCATAAGCCAATGTCCCATCTCATTGGGGTGAACTCCATCTGCTGCCAAATAGAAATCCGGCGATTCTTTGCGCTTTTCTTCCAAGAATTTCCGCATGGGCCAATGCAGATCGATCACCTGCCAGTCCTGGGTATACCGCTGACTCAGTAGCCAGCTGCTATATATATCCAGCACATTGGCGTAGGCAGCACCTTTCTTTTCATCATAAATGGGAGGCGTCAGGTGAATAATGGCAGCTCCGGTTTCCGTCACTTTTTTATGCAACTTTTCCTGCCCCTTTCTATAGCTTAAAAATCTACCGTCCTCAAAAGGAAGGTAAATTCCGTCATTCATACCATAACAAGAGAACACAAAATCCGGCTTAACTTCTTCCAAAATCCGATCTAGCCTTTCATGAACGTCCGGTCTTGGGAATTTTCCGTCGGCATGCCCCGGTTCGGAAAGTCCCGATACGGTCTCACTCGGCAAGCCAACATTGATAAACTCGAAATCTCGCTCGGGATAATTCAGGAGAAGGTAGGCAATCACGTAATTTACATAATGGGCTCCGTATGTAATACTGTTTCCCAAAAACAAAATTCGCTCAGCCTTATCGGGAACCTTATAGACCGTTTGCGCTTTTGTTGCCCCTATTATCCCCGCCAAGCAGATAAGGATAAGTAACTTTTTCGAAAAATGTGATTTCATTTACTCTCGGATAATATTGGCAATAAGTTCAGCCATCTGTGCGTTTCCTTCCGCATTTGGGTGGACCCCATCCGGAAACAATCCCGCTTTAGTGGAGAATGGTTTGTGAAGGTCAATGACTTTGGCTCCTGTAGCTCTTGCTACTTTCCTAAGCATAGGACGCATTTCTTTAACAAGTATCCGCTCTGTAATACCCCAATTGTCTTCAAAGACAGGGACGGGGAGACAAATATACACCTTGCCGTTTTCTGGCATTACTTCTTTGATAGATTCGATCAGTTCAGTGTAATTCTCCACAAAATCATCCTTGAATTTCCAGTTTTG
Organism: Lunatimonas sp.; assembly: GCA_035460985.1. Taxonomy (GTDB): domain Bacteria; phylum Bacteroidota; class Bacteroidia; order Cytophagales; family Cyclobacteriaceae; genus Lunatibacter. The sequence goes on along the minus strand of DATHWC010000224.1, from coordinate 4,912 downwards.
GGGTTTCGAATCATTCGTTCCCAATTTCACAATCAGGATAACCGGTTGGAATTCCAAGGCTTCATTGTACTGAACCTGATCCCAATAGGGTAGATCTCCTTTTTTAAGGAGCGTGCTGCCGCTGACTCCGAAATTCTTCACCCAATAGGAATCTCCCAACAGCTTCTGCATCATTAGGGGATAGCTGTTCCTGTTATTTCTTCCGGGTCCCTCGGTAATGCTGTTGCCAACACAGGCTACACGAATTCCATCCTGGTTTTGTGCGAGACTTTCGAAGCCCAGCACGAGCAGCAGGGCAAACATCCATTTTTTCATCCGATAGCAGCTAGATTTTATAAACATGTTGTCAAGCCCTGAATTTACACCTTTTTGGTGTAAAATCCCTCTATGAATGGCTAACTTTGTAGCATGTCCGCTTGGTTGGTATCATTCTACCGAATTTTACATTATCTGTCTATCGACGTAGCTTTAGGTGCTTGTGCGGGCATGTATTTCTTTTCCAGACTGTTGGGTGCCCCGATCTCAGGGATAGCTTACATTATCCTTGCGCTTTCGGTGTGGGTTATCTATACCTTTGACCATCTACTCGATGCACAGTTTTCTCCGGGGAAACTGGAATCTCCCCGTCATCTATTCCATCGTGACAATTTTATAGTGCTTGTTATTCTGGAGGTGTTGGTAATCGGGGTTGTTTTGGGATTGGCCTGGGTCTTTTTGCCATCTAAAGCTATATTTCTCACAGGCGCATTTCTTGCCGTATTGATTCTGGGTGGAATGCTCCTTACGCAAAAGTTCAAAGAAAGATTGGGACCTTTGAAAGAAACCATAATCGCCTTCCTATATGTCGCCGGGCTACTATTGCTTCCGCTGATGCAGGTGTTTGAAAGGCTGACAAGCTGGAAATGGGTTTATTATATGACCGCATACCTTCTGTTGGCTTGGTTTAACTTGGTTTATCTTTCGCTGCTGGATCAACAATCAGATCAACAGGCTGGGCAAAAATCCCTCGTTACCACCTTGGGATTTGACAAGACCCACCGTCTTTTATTTTGGTTTGGTTTGGGAGGAATCCTTTATATCATCAGTTTGTTTTTTCTTCTTCCATCCGCCTATCATATCTTCACCTTGATTGTTGTAGTCATGTTTTTATGGCATGTAAGGTTCTTTTTGGAGGGAAATGTTACTGGCGAAAAAACACGGAGAAAGCTGGAAATTGCCTTTTTTCTACCCGGGGTATTGATTCTTTTGGCATAAATGAAAAAAGCTAAGCCGGAGTTTCCGTTGAACGCATACAATCGAATTGCCTGGATTTACGATCGGCTTTCCCGCTGGTGTTTGGGTAGACAATTTACCCAAAGCAAGTACCGCTATCTGGATAGCATTCGAACCGGGGAAACGGTCCTTATACTTGGAGGCGGTACCGGGGAAAATTTGCCGGAGATAGTGGAAAGAATTGGCGCACAAGGAAGGGTCTATTTCATGGATGCGTCAATAGCCATGATTGAAAAGGCGAAAGGGCGATTTCAAAGTCTTCCTACGAATATCCAGTTTCTACACAGTGCCGATCTCTCACTGTTAAATAACCTGAAACCAGACTTTATCCTCACCCAATATTTTTTAGATGTGTTGGATGATAAACAGTTGGAGCTTTTATTTAACCAACTTGCTGAAATTGGCGATAAATATACGGAGTGGATTTTTGTGGACTTTTATACCATTCCGAAAAAACGGTGGTTGATAAATATGCTGATTGGACTATTCCGTATTGTAGTAGATCATCCTAGGAGGGATTTGCCGGATTATAAGGTGTTTTTTGATCGTTGGGGCTGGAAGGAAAAGGAGACCTGCAGTTTTAAGGAGGGGTTTATTCAGGCAAAGGTATATAGGAGATATTGAAACCTTAGGTTGAATAAACCTAAACTATTTTATCTATATAAACCATCTAGCCTTAAATGTAGGCCCATTGCGTCTTGGCATTGTTGTACTTTGTTACTTTTTTGCTACAGGTCAAAAAAGTAACCAAAAAACCCCGCCGCTGTGCATCTTTTGGCTAAAATCCGTACGCTACCCACACATAGGCAAACTCCTCAGGGTTTTAATCATAACGTGAAAAATATAGATTCCGTTTAAACCCCTCGTCAAACATGCCTCTGCCTTTGCCACCGCACTGTCCGAATTTCTTAACGCCAAAATCTGCAAGGCGGAAGCTAAATAGTTAACTAGGCGTTTTTTATACTAACAACAGTGATTTAATAGGTTAAAAAAGATGAAGATAGTTAAAAGTCGGGTATTGCCGTTCATCTAAAAACGAGAGAACTGTTCCATTTGGATCTAAGCGGGAGGCGGCAGTTCAATAATATTTGGATATCTTGTCTTACTTGTTGAGCTTCGTATTTGAATTGGTTTTTAGAAATTCCCAGCTTCTTAGATGAAATCGAGCATAACGAAAACTTCACACACAGGGATGATTATCCTGGCGAGATTCCATGTGACCTCTGAAAAAAAATTATAAACACATGAAATTAAAAATTGATAATTTCGTCCTGGCCATCATCGTGGTGATCATGCTGGCCTATTTTTTTCCGCAATGGGGCAGTAAAGACAGTCCGGTTCCCATTGATTTGATAGGAAGCATAGGCATTTCCATGATATTCTTTTTCTATGGCTTAAAGCTCAGTCCAGCAAAAATCAGAAATGGTCTAAAAAACTGGAGACTGCATCTACTTGTACAGGCCTCCACCTTTTTTGTTTTCCCATTGATCATTCTGGCTTTTCACCCTCTTATCCAGACAGAAGACGGAGAAATGATTTGGCTTGCTTTCCTTTTTTTGGCAGCCTTGCCTTCTACGGTTTCCTCTTCTGTGGTGATGGTTTCCATAGCAAAAGGAAATATTCCCGCAGCCATCTTTAACGCCAGCATTTCGGGACTTATAGGAATTGTCCTCACTCCCTTGTGGATGGGATTATTTTTGACACAGGCGGCAGGTGATTTTGACTTGGGGGTTATTTATATAAAGCTGCTTACGGAAATACTGGTTCCCGTAGTGATTGGAATCAGTTTGCAGCGTTTTTTCGGGAAATGGGTGCAGCAATACAGCAAGCAACTATCAACCTTTGATAAATCCATCATCCTGTTAATCATCTATAAAAGCTTTGCGGAATCATTTGAAGATCGGGTATTTAGTTCCGTGGGTATTGCGGATCTGTTGTATATCACATTGGCAACTACGATCCTTTTCTACCTTGTCTATTTTCTGGTAGGATTCCTCTCCAAAAAACTGGGTTTTGACGAGGAGGACCGCATCACAGCTCAGTTTTGCGGATCGAAGAAATCGCTGATTCACGGCACCGTTTTCTCTAAAATTCTATTTCCAGCCTCCTTTCCAGTGGGAATTATCCTGCTTCCTTTGATGATTTATCATGCCATCCAGATATTTATCATCAGCATAATTGCCACACGGATGGCGGAAAGGCGGTTGGTTGAGCATAAGGAATAGAAAGGGATTAGTTAATTTCCTTTCTAGCAAATGATTTCCGAAAAGGTATTTACATCACTCGCCTAAATAGGACTTCACCCTAGGTATCGTCAACCATTCTTTTTGCCTGCCATTCAGGTAGATCACTTTTTCTCCGTCAAAATAGGCTCCTTCTTCCAGCAGGATCCGAACATCCTTGCCCCATTCAGGCACATTTACCACGGCATTTAACTCGATGGCATAGGCCGTGTGGGGATTAAGCGGATAATCTCCCGCACCGGGCGTATCGCCCTGATTGTCCCACATGCCAATCGTGGGTCCGGAAGCATGGCCGTGGTAGCCCATGGGATGGGAGTAAATACTGCCCTTAATACCCTCCGCTTCCATAATTTTCCGGGTTTCCCGCAGGATCTCATTGCCAGTGCGTCCGGTTACAAACTGGCTAGTTAGTATATCCTGCACCCGGTTGCCCACTTTCATAGCATCTTTCAGGTAAGCAGGAACATCATTCTCGCCGGGCTTTAACACATAGGCCAGTTGTTGCGTATCCGTCATCAGGCGGAGGTAGGCTATGCCAAAGTCCATATGCAGCAGATCGCCAGGCATAATGACTTGCGACTCCGCTTTGACGGCAAAAGACCGGAGTTGCTCCTGATTGCCGGGATCCTCCCGCTGAATATCAACCGAAGGGTGAAACCAGGTGTCCAGTTTCAGTTCTTTGATGCGCTCCCTATACCACCATACCACGTCATCTGTTGTGGTGACTCCTGGAGTGATCACCTTTTCGGAAAGCCCTTCCTGAATAATCTCATGTGCAATGGATTGGATATGCCGATAAGCGGCCATCTCGGAAGGAATGCGGGTTTCCAGCCAACCTACGGCGAGGTTTTGGGCGGAGGTGACTTTTTGTTGGAAGTTCTCCGGCAAATAGCTCATTAACAAATCATGTTCTGTCCGCGTCAGCCCATCCGCATGTCCAAAGTCATCGGAAACATTGATTCCTATTTTCTTGGGGTTTCTTTCCACAATCAGGTCAGTCAACTGCTTCCACTGATCGGGCTGTGTCTCAGGATCCCATGCCTTTGCAAAGGATTTTCCCACATCATAGCGGGCCACGGCAAGTGCTTCCACCTCTATACTTCCCTCCGGTTTATACATTAACAGCATGGTACGCCTTCTTGCCGCATGCCAAGTAGCGGGCAGAAAGGTGCGGATCACCGGATCCTCATTATACTCCCTGGAAATAACCACCCACATATCAATCCCCGAACGGTCCATCAGTTCCGGAAGCAAGGTCTGAATACGTTTCTCCAGCCATTCGTCGATGACTACGGCCTGTTCCCGCTGGGAGAGGATATGGTGTGTTTGGGAGTGGGACAGGTGTAGGGTACAGAGTCCAATAGAGATGAGCAGGAGGATTTTTTTCATGGTAGTTG
>DATHWC010000223.1:0-13272 GCA_035460985.1 Lunatimonas sp. | reverse complement strand
ATTGGAGCGAGCAAACTGCCCCAGTGAGTAATGTGGAGTGTGTTTTAGGAAGCATTAGTGCAAATACAGTTTTAGCACTTATTTACTTTTTATCTTTTTTTATTTCCTTTAAAATCATTTTTTCGGTACTGTCAATTCTTCTTTGCACCTTTTTCACATCCTCCGCAGGAGGTAAATTCTCAGGTTTCACTCTTCGTTTAAGTAATATATTCCGTACCTCACCATTGTTTTCAATATGCTCTTTTGTTATCTGCTTATCACCTGACAAATCTTTGTCAACTACATTGTAGCTTGTCAATTCAGTTGCAAAATCTTTTGCCTTAATTAGGAGCGTTGGCAGAAAGTCCGCAAGTGGTCTGCCACTAGGAATACCTAACTTATTTTTCATAAATTGAGTAGTCCTGCCACCAAAAAGAGCTTTGTCTCCTTCTGAACGAATAAGAGCAAAACTTTTACTATCTACACCTCTTTCGTATATTATCCCTGACAATTTCTTTTCTGACTTTGAAAGTTTATCCCTCGCATTTACTCTGTCAATATCTAAAAGTCTACTCTCTATCAATTCTTGTTTTCGTGTTTGTACAGCAAAATAGGTTTGTGCAAAAGCGATTTCAGGTTTTGATGCGTCTCCGTTTTGAGCAACAAGGTAACAAGCGTATCGAGTCAGGGCAACATCTTGAACTTCTCTCTGTCCACCTTTTCCGATTTCTATCATTTTGGTGATGCCAACGAAATGATCCGATTCTTTTTCTCCTGAATTTTCGCAAGCCTTAACTGCTTTTTGAATCGTGTTAGTAAAATTCCGCCAATCGGAATATCCTAAAATTTCTTGTAATTCCCGACCACTCCAACATTCAAGCCCATCTAAATCATAGCAAGCGTCTTCAAATTTTTCAAATAACTCACTTATCAATTCTTTTTTCATAGTTTAAGTAAATAGTTTTCTGATGGAATGCTAACACCTAAATCTAAGCATCTCAGGTTTTGTGATTACTTCTATATCGCCGAGTTGCATACACCAAATTAAGAATTCCGTATGCCTTTTCAAGCGATTGCTAGAAATTTTTGGCTATTGAGGCGGATTTTTCATTTTCCGGCTTAAAAATTCCCAACCGGAATTACAAATTCCTTTAGATAGGACAGCGTAGTTGCAAACTATGCCGAGAGAAGGAATTGGATATTTATAGATACTGGATATTAATGGATATTAGGCTACCCACTCGAATTAACGTTTGACTTTATCCTTCCCCCTTCAACACTTTTACGTTTCAAATACGTAAAATTTCCTCCTTGGTCATTTTGGAAAACAAGTTGCTTAATCTGTCCTTCTGTTCCCGTGAAAACGTTAATGCGTCAAAGTTTTTTATTTATTCTATATTTTGCTCACTGCCTATTTCAACTAATTGCTATAATTATGACCGCGATCATTTGAATCAAAGCTACCGGGGCCCAAATGCGTTCAATTTTACTAGGTGTAATGGTATTCAAAACTGTTCCCAAACCTAAAAACCCTACCACGAACCATATTCCAGTCCTTGAAATTGATTTTAGCTGTGGTAGAATTAGATCAGCGTGAGAAAGGACGATAGCTGCCACAAAAACCAGTACGAGCATATTTATGACAGCAACAACTCTCATTTTAGGTGGATATTTGCCAGGGTATTTACCGCCCATAGATGCTTCTCCCCAAGGCATTCCTGCGGCGAGGCATCCTTGAAATATAATAATGATTCCTGTTAAGAGGATAAACACAGTTACAGATGCTGATTCTATCATTTTGAGTTACTCAATTAAAATTTACGCAGCTAAAATACAATTTTATAACTTAAATTAGGTATCATGATTTTTTCCACATCTTTGTCTATTCCCCCTGTTTGGAAATTGTAACGAAAGCCATAAAAATCCGGTTGGCTAGTCATATTAATTAGCTTAAGCGCCAATTCGCGGGAGCTTTTGGCCTTGTTTTTTTTATAGGCTACCGTAAAATGTATGTTCAGTACCGGGTCAGATTGTTGCGAAAACGCAAGCGATTCGTCATAAACTACTTCTTCCCGGGCCAACGTTGCTGCCACATCAACCGGTGAATATCGATTCCCTCCTTGCTGGGTAACCCTGGTATTTAAACTAATTGTATTTTGCTTTGTAGGCCCAATATTCCACTCCTTACCAACTAGAAAGTTGACAACATAAATTCTATTGAATCTCGAATTTCTCCAGACATCATCGCCACCTTTATACTTGGAATCGAAGATGGACGCTGTAAATAAATAATAAAATCCCTTTGAAAAAAACCTTTCCATGGTCAGGTCTATACCGTAGTTTCGCCCCTCTCCCGAATTCTTCAGTTTTTCCGCAAAAAACCAATCTGTGTGTAAATTGATAAAAGAAAACGAACTGGCCTCAATAACTGGAACATCAAATAGCAATTGATAATAGGGTTCGATTTTCAAATGTTGGTTCTCCGATAGTACTAAGTCATAGCTAAGTACAAAGTGATGTGCTTTAGTAAAATCAAGATTTTTATTTACTTCACGTTCTCCTGAAGTCAAGGAATTGTTGAAATAAAAGTTCAGGTTTTCCAAACGACTGTGGAGTCCGTAAGCCAAACCTATGGATTGCTTCTCTCCAATTGATTGGACCAATCCCAATCTTGGTTCAATTGTAAAATGATTATTGAGTGCGAACAATTGGCCATTTAGACCCATGTTGATACGTAGTTTATTGGTCAGCATGATCGATGAGTTTGAAAAAGCTGACCATACAGCACTATTGCCCTGTGTATTTACAATTTCAACAGGTGAATCACCCACATTTTCTGCTTTGTTCAATTGTAGGTCATAGGTCATGTGCCTTACCTTGACACCTGTTCTGTTGGTATGTCGTGGACTGAATTTTTTGTTTACAAAGGTTGCAAAGGAATAATCCCGGTTTAAAATTGATATTTTGCTAAAGGGAGTCAATTCCTTAGTGCCGTTGAGAGCCTTTGTTTTCCAATCAACCTCACTGGCAGTAGTTGAAATAGTGGTTTCTATATAGGTGCTATTATCAAGAAAATAGGTATGATTTAATCCGGCAGCTCCCATGTACTGCTTGATATTATCTTCTTGTTTATCGTCATGGTAAACCCATTCTAAGCTATTTGTCTTTGGGTACGCACTTGCACCATCTATGAGGCCAACACCCCACAGGGAGAATGTTCCGGCTTTTTGGGTAGGAAAATGAAGTTTAAAAGAGAGGTCTTGATATTTAATCGATTCTGCGTTATCCGGCAAAACGGGCTCTAGTAAACCTAGTGTTGAATACCTGTAGTTAAACAAATAGGTTGCTTTACCGCCGTTTTTAAACGGCCCTTCCTGCGAAGCCTCCAATCCTATAAGTCCCAATTGTATCGTTCTTTCAGTTTCTTCGCTGTTCCCCTTTCTCATAGCCATATCAAAAACCCCTGATAAGGCATTATTGTATTCAGCGGGGAACGCACCTGTGAAAAAATCTGAGTTTGCTAGCATCTGACTACTCAAAGCTGTGAGTACGCCGCCTCCAAAAGCACGCAAATTGCTAAAATGATTTGGGTCGGGAATCTCCACTCCTTCCATTCTCCATTGTAAATATCTTGGAGAATTTCCTCTTACAATTATTCCGTTAGTTCCGGTGCTTGATGCCACTCCTGCAAATGCGGAGGCCAACCTTGCAGGATCGTCAAAGCCTCCCGCATATCGTGAAGCTTCCTCTACGCTTAACATTCTCGAGCTTACGGTTGAAAAAGGATTTAAAGCTTCCTGTTTATTAATAGTAGGCTTGACAATTACTTCACCAAGTTCACTAATATTTTCTAGTAAGGCTATATTCAAAACAGTTTGCTTACCTGACTGAACAAGCATTTCCCGGATCACTTCTTCATGATATCCTACAGTGGATATTTGTAAATTGTATCTCCCTGTTGGAACATTTTGAATGGTAAACACTCCTAGTGAGTCGGTAGATGTTCCTTGAAGTGGTGACGTATCCAATACTATCACATTAGCATAAGGTAGTGGGAAACCGGATGATTTGTCAATAACTGTTCCTTTAATAGTTTGAGTAATTTGTGCATATAGCTGGAATGCAATTCCAAATGCACATAAAACGGTAATCAAAATCTTTTGTATCATTTTCTTCATTTTTTTGATACAAAAGTCTTGGTAAACAAAAAATGATACAATACTGAAAAGTCAGTATATTAGGCGAGAAGCCCATATTTGGAAGCGAAAATTATTGCCTCCATAGAATTGTTTGCTCCTAACTTTACCAGAAAACGTTGACGGTGTGTATTAACAGTATGAACACTTATAGATAACTTATCAGAAATTTCCTTACTTAGATAACCCTGTTTAACAAAGTTCAAAATTTCCAATTCTCGTTTTGTAAGCTCAAGGGTAGGTTTTTGTTCAATTTCAATTGGCAATATCTGACCGGTCCTAAAGTTTAAAAACTGGCTTTTCACTTTATCACCAGTTTGATTTGGCGACATGTCCACCGTACTCAACAACAACCATATTTGTCCGGTTTTATCAAGTTCCAGAACTTGGTATTGCTCAATGAATCGAACATATTCACCTGAAGCATTCATAATGCGGTATTCATAAATAACCTTATGATTTAGCTTTTCATCACTTGAAAGCGCATTAAACATTTTTAATGTCGATAATCCGTTCAGTGCAAGTAAATGTTTGTCATCCGGGTGAATCTTGCTTTCAAAAAAAAGATAATTCTGATCTTCAAATTCATCCGCACTATACCCTAACAATTTCCCATAGTTCGAAGAAAAGAATGTAATTTGCTTTTCATTCAAATCAAATATACATGCGCCTGAATTGCTAATTTTTGCCAATACCTGTAAGGCTACCTTATGTTTCTCAACAAGCGTATAATCAAGAGTATCAACATCGAATTGAAATTGAAAAATATATTTGAGAGCTACCTCCTGAAGACTGCTTTGTGCCATTGGTTTTGCTTCTTGGTTACTTGCTCATTTTATCCTATTATATAATTGTCGTACGTCGTACAATTATTTTTGCCCCCAATACCTAGTTTACTAAGTAATTCATATATATGCAGACCCAAATTAAGGATTTCGTCCATCCCGTCAAGCGCGGAGTGGATATTTTTTTGAAATCGATGCGGACTGTGTGTTTTCCGAGCTAAAAAACCCTAACCAGAATTACAAATTCCTTTCGATGAGACAGCGTAATTGAAAACTACGCCGAGCGGATGATGAAATTTCACCTTTTCATAGTCCGATAGACAAACAATTCGTCATCTAAATTTTAAATTCAATCCTCAATGCGTCGTTGATTTTGTCGGTGAGCAAGTCGATAAGTTCTTCATCCATAAATTCATATTCATCAGGAATGTCGAGAACTTTAGTTAAAGGTAACTTTTTTGAAAACCAAAAGTCCAGCAAAACCGAAAATGAGTAATCCGATCAAATAATATGGGCAACGCTTTATTTTCACATTATAAAGCAACGAACACCTTGTAAATCCCACTTTGAGAATCTTGTTCAAAATCAGATCCCTCTACTCTTATTTCGTTGTACTCTGTAAAACTGCAACAACCTAAAGAAAATTAACTGGATGTCAATGAGTCATTATTAACCCGCATTATCATAAGCTTTCCTTATCCATTCAATGACTTCATTGTCAATGTCATCTATCCCTGTAAGGTTGATTTTATGGGAACACATGGCATTTGGTTTTTCAGCTTCCAATTTTCCCTGCGGATCCTGACCTTTTAAATTGATGCCTACTTCAAAGCGCGCCTTTGTCGCGGGGTTAAGGGTTGCAAATTGTTTCTTCCTTCTCAAACTGACATAGGCGTTTTTTGGGGAGATATCTATATCATCACCAAAGGTTGCTATTTCAGCCATAAGTTTGTCGTAAATTGGCTTGAGGTGTTCTTTTCCATGGTACTGCTTAGTGATTAGGTCTTCTTGGCTACCTGCGGAACCAGCATCAGAGCCCTTCGATTTGTGGGCAATCAGATTTGCGAAACCGTACGTAAGTCCATGATTATCTTTTAAAAACTGAATTATATCCCCGTGTTTCGAAATATTTTCTTTTTTCACAATTGCGCACCATTCCTCCAATGTCTTCCCAGAGTTCTTGTGCAGGTTTTCTATCATCGATTGCGTCGCCTTGTCCATAAGCCCTTTTTTAATTTAGTTGTGTTTTGCCTGGAGAAAGTCCACAGTGGATTTTATAAGTTTTTCAAGGACTTTCTGATCGATATCTGATAGCTTCTTTACGTATATACAGGCTTTGCCCATTTTGAATTTACCCAGGTCCTTCAGCAAATCATCCTGTCCAGCACAACCTGAATACACATAGAGTGAGATTGCTGCTTTTCGGGGAGAAAATCCTACAAGGGGCCAATCGCCTTCTTGTTTACTTCTGTCTGATTTGTAATGATAGCTCCCAAAACCTATGATACTAGGTCCCCACATCTTTGGTTCGTACCCGGTGAAGTCCCGCATAAGTTTCAACAGTTCAAAGCTGTCCTTTCTCTTTTGGTCAGTATCCGCGAAAGAGTTGATAAAGTCCTCTACGTTCGCATCGTGCTGCTTAGTCTTTAGTTCCGCCATCAGTATAAATTTAATATTATTTTCCGAAATGTCCCTTATTATCTACTGATTTCAAAGAATTTTTAATGGTGATTAGGACCCAAAGCAAAAGCAGTAATGAGAATCTGGATAACGTGCCCGCCACACGCTCACTCAAAAAAGAAAAACCCCAAATACAGCATGTATTTGGGGTTTTTTGTAGCCTCGACAAGAATCGAACTTGTATCTAAAGTTTAGGAAACTTCTATTCTATCCATTGAACTACGAGGCCAAACTGTTGTTTGCCTGCCGTCAGGCAGGTATTCTATCCTTTGAACTACAGTACCAAAATAAACTGTATCAACCTATCGACCAATCAACACCCGACCATAATCCAGCAGCTTAAGCTGAAGGATTTCCAAACAACGTCGCAAGTTAAAACATAAATCCCCATTTGCGCAAATATTGTGAAGGGATATTATTCTTTTTAATTTTATTCATCTATCTTTGCAGTCCAAAAAAACGGATGGACGGGATCCATCAATTCACTAAATATCAATAGAATATGGCAGTAAAAATCAGATTAGCGCGTAGAGGCCGGAAAAAAATGGCTATTTATGACGTAGTAGTAGCTGATGCAAGAGCTCCACGAGATGGACGCTTTATCGAGAAAATCGGATCTTACAATCCGAACACTGACCCCGCAACTATCAGTATCAACAACGACAGAGCCCTTAAGTGGCTTCTGAACGGAGCGCAGCCTACCGACACGGTAAAGGCAATGCTTTCCTATCGCGGTGTGATGCTGAAGAAGCACCTTCAGATTGGTGTCCTGAAAGAAGCGATCACGCAAGAACAGGCTGACGAGAAATTCCAAGCTTGGTTAGATACCAAGGAGCAGGCAATTTCTTCCAAGGTGGACAAAATCACGCAAGCAAAAGACTCCGCTAAGAAGGAAGCTTTTGAAGCGGAAGTTGCCAAGAATCAGGCAAGGCTTGATGCTATCAAGAAAAGAGAAGACGATGCTGCCGCTGTGGTAGCGGCTGCCGAAGCAGAGGCGAAAGCTGCTGCAGCTCCGGCTGTCGAAGAAGCACCAGCTGAGGCACCAGAAGAAGCTCCTGCTGAAGAGGCACCAGAAGCACCTGCTGCCGAAGAAGGAGAAGATAAAGCATAATTGACCTACTGCCATGAACAAAGACAATTGTTTTCAATTGGGCTATATAGCCAAAGTTCATGGACTCCATGGAGAGGTAGTTTTGGTCCTGGATGTGGATTTCCCGGAAGACTATGAAGATGTGAAGCATCTATTTGTAGAGAAAAACAACCGCCTTATCCCGCATTTTCTGGAGCATCTTGTGCCCCAGCCAAATAATCGGTTTTTGGCCAAGTTTGAGGAATTTGACCACGTCGATCAGGTGAAAGCCCTGGTAGGAACAGCACTTTACCTTCCTCTCAAAGAGTTGCCCGAACTCAGTGAAGACCAATATTACTTCCATGATCTGGTGGGATGCCAGGTCATCGATGAGGAACTGGGGGAGCTTGGAGAAGTAGCGGTCATTTATGATTTGGAAACTCAGGATTTGATCGGTATGAACTATCGGGAAAAGGAAGTCCTGATACCCATACAAGAAGGAATCATCCAGAAAGTGGATAAGACAGCAAAAAAAGTTTTCTGTCGCTTGCCTGAGGGCTTACTTGACATATACCTGAACGATTAAAATGCGAATTGATATCATTACGGTAGTGCCGGAACTTTTAAAAGGACCTTTTGACCACTCTATTCTGAAACGGGCAGAGGAAAAAGGCATTGCAAAAGTAGTGGTACACAACCTGAGACAATTCGGTACCGGAAAGCAAAAAAGCGTAGACGACTACGCATTTGGTGGAGGTGCCGGGATGGTCATGATGATAGAGCCAATCGCCAACTGCATACTTTCCCTCAAAGAAGAAAGGGAGTATGATGAAGTGATCTACATGAGTCCTGACGGGGTAACTTTCCAACAGTCGATGGCCAACGAGCTGTCACTTAAGAGAAACCTTATCATTCTATGTGGTCACTACAAGGGGGTGGACGAGCGGATCAGGCAGCATTTTATCACCCGTGAGATCAGCGTGGGAGACTACGTACTTTCGGGAGGGGAACTTGCCGCTGCGGTAGTCACGGATGCTGTCATCAGGTTAATTCCCGGTGTACTTAACGACGAGACTTCGGCCTTGACAGATTCCTTTCAGGATGGGTTATTGGCGCCTCCGGTATATACGAGACCAGCAGAATATGAGGGGATGAAAGTGCCAGAGGTTTTGCTGTCAGGACATGCCGCTAAGATAGAGACCTGGAGATTCGAAGAGTCGGTTCGCCGCACTAAAGTCAGAAGACCAGATCTGTTAATCGAAAAAAATCACGAAAGTGGTGGCGATAGCATAAGTAAAAAGAATTAATAAAGTAAACACATATTGCTCCAAGGCAATTTAAACGCGATACGCAAAAATATTTAAGCAATGAGCGAACTACTTAAAATCGTAGAAGAGGAATACAAGGACGTAAGGGCCAAGTTTCCATCTTTTAAGGCCGGAGATACGATCAATGTACACGTGAAAATCACGGAAGGTAACAAAGAACGTATTCAGCAGTTCCAAGGTACTGTGATCCAACGAAAGAACCCCAATACCAACGGTGAAACCTTCACTGTAAGGAAAATCTCCAATGGCGTGGGTGTTGAGCGAATTTTCCCTATCATTTCCCCAGCCCTCGACAAGATTGAGTTGCTGAGAGAAGGTAGAGTAAGAAGAGCCAGGCTGTTCTATTTGAGAGGGCGTCAGGGCAAATCTGCTAAGATAAAAGAGAAAATTAGGCCAAGAAAGAGCTAATTTCACAAAGGGACCAAACGGTCCCTTTTTTTTTGCCCTGTTTTTTATTACTTTCGTTTTTGAAGTATCTTTAAAACACTTTTAAATTTGGTCGAATGATTACTTTACTTGTAGTTTTGTTGGTTATTGTAGTCGCCATCATTTTAATTTATAATCAGCTTATACGTTTAAGAAATTTAGCCGATGAAGGATGGAGTGGCATAGACGTGCAACTTAAACGACGCGCTGACTTAGTGCCTAATCTTGTAAATACCGTGAAAGCCTATGCGGCCCACGAAAAGTCGCTGTTTGAGGAAGTAACCCGAATACGAAGTGAAGCTCTCAGGCCGCATACCGTGGAGGAGCAGGTGGAGACCGAAGCCGCCTTAACTCAGTCCCTTCGCAAGCTTATGATTGTCGCAGAAGGCTATCCTGATCTGAAAGCAAACACCAATTTTTTGGAATTACAAAAGGAGCTTTCTGCGGTAGAAAATACCCTCCAAAAGGCAAGGAGGTATTATAACGGCACAGTTAGGGAGCTAAATACCAAAATTGAAACCTTTCCTTCAAATATTATTGCCCGGTTGTTTACGTTTTCCAAGAAGGCTTTTTTCAGCCTAGGGAGCGAAGCAGAAGGCAGTGTTCCCCAAATTAATATTTAATGGGCATGAGAAAAATTATTATCATTCTGCTTCTGTCTGTGGTGCCTTATTGGGCTAACGCACAGGATCAGGAGGTTATTTTGGAATATCTGAGCGACATCGAAATACTTGTAGATGGATCCTTGAAGGTGAAAGAGACGATCACCGTGAACAGTTTGCAAAATGAAATCCAACGCGGTATTTTCCGAACTTTTCCAGTTATCTATAGGGATAAATACAATAATCGGGTCCAGGTAGGATTTGAAGTGGGGAGTGTGTTGAAAGACGGGGAGCACGAACCCTTTGAAGTTTTGACAGAAGGTGATTTTAGGGTTATCCGCATAGGAAATCCCAACGTTATTTTAGATAAAGGCAACTATACCTATACCATCGAATATACGACCAACCGTCAGATAGGTTATTTTGAAGAGTATGATGAGCTTTATTGGAATGTGATCGGAGACAGCTGGGCTTTTCCCATTCGTAGGGCAACTGCACGTATAAAATTGCCCCCCGGAGCAGAGATCATCCAATACGCGGCTTACTCTGGTCCTTCGGGAAGTACAGGATGTGATTGTGAGATTACCGAAGAAGGGAATGAAACGTTAGTTGTGACGCTGAAAGGCTCACTTAAACCCCATGAGGCCTTGACAGTTGCCGTTGCATGGCCCAAAGGTTTTGTGGAACAACCGTCAGCTATGGATCAGAGACAGCAGTTTTTTGGGGACAACTTAGGTGTTTTAATTGCATTGTTGGGGCTGATTTTGGTTTTGGGATATTATCTCTTTGCATGGAATAAGGTTGGACGTGACCCAAAGAAGGGTGGAATTTATCCGCAGTTTGATACCCCGAAAGGGCTGGATGCAGCTGCAACCCGATATATATATCACATGGGATTTGATCAGACCGCCTTTACGGCAGCTATGATACAGTTGGCTACTAGAGGGATTATAAAAATCGTAGAAGAAAAAAAGGGCCGATATATCTTACAATTGTTGAAGAAGGACGATGAGTCTTTGGACCAAGTGGAAAGAAGTGTGATAAACGCACTGTTTCCTTCGGAGAGTACGGTTATCACTCTCAATCAAAAGGAACATAAAAAAATCGGAGGCGCATTAAAAGCCGTACAAAGTTACCTCAGTACCAATTATAAGAAAGGTTATTTTCAATTGAATCAGGCTTGGCTTGTTCCGGGTATTTTGCTATCTATCGCGACTGTTATTCTTTCTTTGATGACCACTTTTCCACTAAGGTTTGAGGAGGAGAGGGTATTTTTGATAATGGGAACAGTAATAACCCTGTTGGTGTCTGGGGTGGTTTCGAATCTTCTGATAAAATTATATGAACTTACACAGGGTGAACAAGTAAAATTATTGCCTCTTTTCGGAAGCCTGTTTTCCATTGCTTTATTTCTTGCAGTTCCCGTTTTTCTGTATATTAATTTTGGGGCTCAATTTGAGTATGGTCTGTTGGCACTTTTTTTGATTTTGGGAGTAACGAATTACCTCTTTTTTTACTTGATTAAGGCACCTACCGAAAGCGGCAGGTTAATCATGGATGAAATTGAAGGATTTAGAATGTATCTTAATGCAGCTGAAAAACCGCAGATACAGCAGATGAATCCCCCTGGACTTACACCGGAAATATTTGAGAAGTTTTTGCCATATGCCATTGCGCTTGGCGTGGGAGAGGCTTGGGGAAAAAGCTTTGAGAAAAGTCTGGCCGTGATGGAGAAAAGCACAGGTAGATCCATGGGCTATGCACCCGCCTGGTATGCCGGAAGTGCTTTCAACGCCGGTGCTATGGGCGGTTTTTCGAAAGGCTTGGGCCGCACCTTTAGCAACGTGCTCAACAACTCTGCCGCAGCTCCAGGATCGAAGTCAGGCAGTGGTGGCGGAGGCAGATCAGGAGGCGGCGGCGGTGGCGGCGGCGGTGGCGGCTGGTAGTTCGCCTAGCCGTACCAGCGATTACACCCGGAACGCGGGATCTAATTTTTCTATTGATGGATTTTAGTTCACCCAAATCGTTTTGGTATATTCCCTGGTTCGGGTTATTAACACTACGGTCAAGAGCCCTTTAGGCAAGTTTTGAAAGCTGAAAAGGTGCTCACCATTCTCTATGGAAACTGCTCTTACTTCCTGCCCCAATGTGTTGTAAATCTTAAACTCGCGTAACTGGGATATTCCTTTGACGGAGATTTCTATATTACCTTGGGAAGGATTTGGAAAAATATTGAAGTAATTATCAACTTTGCCATTTTCAGGTAGCGAGGTGATTAGGTTAACATTGACTGCAAACGTCTGACCCGGTCCGGAATCACACTCGTTCATGGGAGTGACCGTTAAATCAAAATCCCCTTCGTTTTCCCAAGCGACGCGAATGGTTCCTGTTCCCTGACCGCTGATAATGGTGCCGCCGCCTCCAGTCGACCATTGGTAATTGATATCCGGCAGCGTAGGAATTTCATAATCTACTTGTTGGAGCCCGACCCTATTCCCTCCTGAGATAGAACCCGGCCGGGTAGGAACCGTGATCACCCGGATGGGTTTTTGGGAAGTGGGTCCTTCTCCGCATGGATTTCTGGTGGATACATTTAAAGTATGATTTCCTAAATTGGTCCACTCTACCTCGATATGAGGAGAACCCTGTCCCCCCCGGACAATCCCGCCGGTCACAGACCAGACGTATTCTGTTCCCGGAACCGAATCCACATAGAATTCATTAATGGCACTTAGACACGCAACTCCTTCACCTTGTATGGGTGGTACCTGGCTGGGTTGTGTGGAGACTACGACTTCAAGTGCAGATGTAGGCCCATTTCCGCATGTATTCTGACCACGCACCATGACAGCATTGCGTCCAGGTATTTCCCAGCGTACAACAGCCCGGCTGGTGCCCTGTCCTTCAAGGATCGTCCCACCATCAACCCGCCACTCATACGTGGTGCCGGGTTCCTCTCCTTGCTGAATGGTATAGATTTGCTGGCTTAAACATATGTTGTTTTCACCAAATATGGTTGTAGGTTGTTGTGGCACTTGGCAGGTATATTGGAAAAGCATTCCTTTTTCACCGATGGCATACCCTACATTCAGGTCCCCGAAACTGATTCCGGTCAGGTTTTGAAATGTTCCGGTAGCCAGTCTTTCCCAGGTAAGCCCACCGTCAAAAGTACGTATCATGAGTCCATTGGTGCCGGTAATGAAACCA
>DATHWC010000222.1:0-22431 GCA_035460985.1 Lunatimonas sp. | reverse complement strand
AGTAGTCAACCCGATGCGTGGGGCACAGCTTTGGCGGTTTATTTTGGGGTTTTGGATAGTAAGGACCTAATAGAAGCGAGTCAGGCACTTGTCGAAGGCTATGTCGCCGGTCAGCTCAGTTATCGGGGTAATATTCGGCATGTGTTGACGATCCATGATTTCGATGCTACTACAGCCTGGGAAGTTTCGATGGCGCCCAAAAACAGGTATCAAAACGGTGCGTATTGGGGGACGCCTACGGGATGGGTATGTTATGCGATGTATCAGACTGATCCCGATAGGGCTATACAACTTGCGAGAGAATACATTGATGAACTCAGGGACAATGACTTTCGCAAAGGCGGTGAGTTTGGTGCTCCTTACGAATGTTTTAATACTGAAGGGTATATTCAAAACCCCATATACTTGACTTCAGTTGCAGTGCCTTTGATTGCTTTTAAAAGGCTACAACATGATTGAAGTTCCAATTTGTACGGGCTATCTAGGTATCATGCGTCATTCACATTAGGTATAGGGCGTGTCAGAAAGGTGAAAATAGAATAAGCTACTTTGAGGAGAACTCCTTTTTTCAATTTTTTCGGTGATAGACAACAAAATCGAGGTCAAATTCATCAGCTGTATTTTTTTTATCTATGCGTTCACGGGATTTTTCCACCCATTGATCCGGGTCAATGGGCGGGAAAAATGTGTCAGCTTCAGGATTTGCGTGTACCTCTGTGATTATCAATTCATCTGTAAACGGAAGTGCCATCCCATAGATCTCAGCCCCGCCTAAAATAAATATTTTATCCAGATTTTTAGATTTGCCTATATCAAAAGCTTCTTCCAAGCTATGTACCACGTAGTGGCCTTTGGGTGCACGGAAGGATTCGTTTCTCGTCAGTATGATATGTGTCCTTCCTGGAAGTGGCTTTCCCAAACTTTCAAAAGTCTTCCGGCCCATGATAACATGGTGGCCGGAAGTGGTTTGCTTAAAATGCTTCAGATCAGATGGCAAATGCCATGGTAAATTGTTGTTTACGCCAATGGCGTTGTTGGTTGCTTTCGCAACGATAATACTTTTTACCAATTTAATATGTATTTAGATGATCTTAAGGAATGAGTTTAATTATTTTTGTTTCATGACATTAGGATAAGCTTCCATGACGAAAGTATTTGTTGCATCCACGTCAATATTGACCATTGTAAACGAAGTACTGGATTTGTCTTCTTGGCTGACAAAGTTCATTTCCATGACACTCCCTTCGGGGAATTTGTTGAAATACTCTTGGTTTTCGGTCTGCATCCGTTGGGTGATGAAGGGACTGTTCTTCCCCCAAAAGGCCTGAAGTCCTTCGATTGGTTTCGTACTTATCCAATAAATGGCTTCCATTTCCTCATTTTTAGCCAAGTATTCCTCACAGGGGTATCCAAGAATAGTTTTTGTTTTGCCGGTTTTCTCAAACTTAAATTCATCCCAATCCACAGGATCGGCCTTTTCTTCTTCTTCCATTTCTTCCACTCCTTCCATCATCTTCTGCCAATCTAATCCGAACGCCATGCTTGATTTTCCTTCATCGTTTTCTACCAGCATAATGGTCGCATTATTCTTGAAATCAAAAATCATGACTGTTTTTTCCTTGGAATTCTTTTTAGTATCATCACTAAATTCCATGCCCGTAAACTGCTCATCATTACTTAGGTATGAAATGATACGGGCGGGGTCTTCTGACTTACCTTTCGAATCGGTTGACGTAACCTCCATTTCGGCCAAACCTTTAAACGAATAGGATTCTTCCGTATCCACATCCATATTTACAGATTCCAAGATTTTACTAAAATCATAGGTCGTACTGGAACCCTTCGGCCCTGTATACAAGTTGCCAAAAGCCTTTTCAAACTGGTTTTGTGTGGCCTTCTCCACCTCGCTGACAACCCGTCTTTCCACCGCACGTGCTACTCCTTCTTCGGCTGCATTTTTCAACCGCCTTAACAGTTGTGCTTCGGCATCAATAGGTATAAAAACTACTGTACCAATAATAAAAATTAACAGAATGTTTTTCATGTCGTTCAAATTTATATTTGTCATAAAATTAAAAAAAATATTTTTAAACTCCCAAAATATCATTTTAAATAAAGAAAAATGTATTTTGTTAAATTTCAAGAATATATTCTAATATACCTGCGTTTTTCCCTTTTGGCCTAGTTACAAGTAGGGGGAACGAATCGTTCATCTGAATGAGGCGCTCAGCCATGCTTCCTATAAATAGTGCCGTAGCCGCAGTCCTACCTTTTGCTCCGATCACGATTCCGTCAGCATGCATTTCCTTAGCCATCTGAAGGATGTCCTCTACCGGATCATCATCTTCGTCTTTAGTATAGATGGGAGTAATTTTAATGCCTTTAGTGTCGACTTTTCGGATGAATTTCTTGTAATTTATTTCTGCATGGGTCTGCATGATTGCGGCAAATTCCTCATAACTTTTCCCTGTAAAGTGGTAACCGGATGGTACGGTAAATACGTTTTGACAAATGATCTCTACTTTGTTGCTGGTTTTTTCCGCAATTGTGATTGCTTCTTCCATTGCATCGCGGGAGTAATCAGAAAAATCACTCGGTACCAAGAGACGCCTTATTTTAGGTTTGCAGTTTTCAGGAACGATCAAAAGGGAGCAACTGGCGCGCCTTGCAAGGCGCTGTGAAAAAACGCCGGTACCTGGAAGGGATACTTTCCGGCCCACTAATATCATGTCTGCGGATTTTTCATGGGCAAGCTTGAGTAATTTTTTAGACAGTTGACCTTCCTTTACTATAAAGGAAAACTCCGTTTCACCTTTTTTGCAAAAATGTGCCTCCACAGTTTTCTTCATCTGGGATTTTCGTTCATCAATCATCCCCTCTATGAGGTTCGGGAATTCATTTAATACTTCTTTTGGGATACTTAGATTTCGAATGACATTGGTAAAATAAATTTTTTTCGCCTGATTGATTTCTGCTATAAATGAAGCAAACTTCACCAAGGTTTCATCCATGGGCGTCTGGTCCAGACATACGATTAATTTCTTGATTTGATACATCCTATGCTACAATGATGTTGCCGTTATTATTTCAATCGAATTAACAAAGATTTTATCAAAAAATAGAATACGATTCCAATTTAAATGATTTTATCAGTTATCCAAAGCAATCGTACTCCAAAATTTGAGTGTCGGTATTAGGTTTACAACATGGCATTCGCAGAACACCCACCCCCATTATCTTGAATGGGTAGTCACTGATTTCTAAAAAATAATTCATCCTATTTCTGACTTCTGACAAAGGTTTCTCCTGAATTGTAATTTGAAGCTCCGATATATTTAATATTCCGCTTTCTAAATTGTATCTTTGCAGAGAGTTCGGGTCTGCGACATGTTCAAACTTCACAATTTAATTAAAATACCGAGTGAAGCTCTTTTTCAAAATCAGGCCTCATCCGTTTCCATCAGGCTTCGGACCTCGCTTCTAAACAAGCAGGTTAACAGTGGAAGGTTGCGATGTAGGAGCAGCTCAAATCTTGTTATCCCGGAGGTTTGTAACACTCCAAGGCCCGGACTCAATTTAAAAAGGAACCTTGACCGTAGTACTTACGGAAAGGTTCCTTTTTTTTACTCTGTACTTTAGTAAAGCATTCTGAACCTAATTGTTCCTGAGATGTTTTTCAGTTCATCAATTACATCCGTTGAATACGCTTTGTCAATATCTGTGATCACATACCCGATTTTTTCATTGGTTTTCAAATACTGGCCTACAATATTAATATGGTGATTGGCCAGAATTTGGTTGATTTTGGCCATAACACCAGGCTCGTTGAGATGGATGTGGATCAGCCGGTGAGCATCTTGTAAGAAGGGCAACTGAATATTGGGAAAATTCACGCTATTATACGTATTGCCAGTATTGATGTATTCCATGATTTTGCCAGGAACGAACTTAGCGATATTGACCTGCGCCTCAGAGGTACTGCCTCCAATATGTGGCGTAAGAATGGTGTTGGGTAAATTCAATAATTCGGATTCGAAGGGCTCGTCATTATTTTTGGGCTCTGAAGGGAAAACATCTATACCCGCCCCAGCCAAGTGGCCACTTTCCAAGGCATCCCTAAGTGCGGGTATTTCTACAACATGACCTCTACTCAAGTTGATGAGCAAAGCCCCCTTCTTCATTTTCTGTATCCGTTCCCGATCAAGCAGCAGGTGGTTTTCTTTTCTGCCGTCTACATGCAAGGAGATAATATCACAGGTTTCCAACAATTCGTCCAACGAATCCACTTTGGTGGCATTACCCAGCGCGAGTTTTTCCAATACGTCGTAGTAGTAGACATCCATTCCCAAGTTTTCAGCCAATACCGAAAGCTGCGCTCCAATGTTGCCATATCCGACAATACCGAGTTTTTTCCCTCTCACCTCAAAGCTGCCAATGGCGGATTTGTCCCATATGCCTTGATGCATGTTGACACTTTTGTCAAACAGTTTCCTTCGAAGGAAGATGATTTCTGCAATGGCCATTTCCACTACGGATCGGGTATTGCTGAAGGGTGCGTTGAAGACAGCAATTCCTTTTTCTTGGCACGTCTCCAAGTCAATTTGGTTGGTTCCTATGCAAAACGCGCCAATGGCCATAAGCCTGTTGGCATTTTCCAATACTTTCTTTGTCACCTGGGTTTTTGAACGGATTCCCAAAATCGATACCGACTTTATTTTCTCGGCAAGTTCCTCTTCGGACAAGGCAGAAGATACCACTTCCACGTTGTATCCTTCCTGTTTCATTAATTCGACACCAATGGGGTGCACGTTTTCCAAAAGGAGAACGTTTATTCTGCTTTTGGGATAGGAAAACTTCTTGTTCATCTTATTTACATATAGAATCTCATCCAAACTTGGAGCAACGTGATCTGCTTTAGCACGCACTTTGGGACGGTTTACATTTTCTGTAAACGCATAAAATTTATTGGCCACGCCGGATGCTTTGATTTCGTAATCCGTATAGCCATCACCAATTACATAAATATCACCTTCTAGGTTTAATCGTTTGATGGTTTCAGGTTTGCCGTTGTTTTTGGAGAGCAAGTTGTCCCGATTGAAATCTATAATGTTTCCGTTTTCATCGTAAACAAATTCATTCGCAAACACATTCTCTTCTTTAATGCCGTATTCTGCGACGATGGGAATAATGAAATCCTTAAACCCGTTTGAGATAATGTAAATATCATCTGCATTGTCCTGAAAAAATTCCTTATTACGTTGGAATGATTTTGACACTTTGTTTTTTAAAGAAGCAATCAAATCACTGATTTGGGGTTTTGTGGCGTTTAATAATTCAATCCGTCTTTCAAGGCTCTCCCTGAATGTAAGGGTCCCCTCCATACCTTGGTCAGTAATGTCTTTGATTGCTTGCAGTTTTTCTTCTTTCTTTGGATCACCATTTAAGCTGATTTCTCCTAGGATGTCAAGTGCTTCCACCTGGGTAAAGGTACTGTCAAAATCAATAATGAATTTCTTGGTAACGGCCATGTTGTTGGTAAGGTTTTAATTACAAGCTGCAAAATTAATAGATTATAAAATAGATTGCAGCTTTGACCTAAATTTACTTTACGATAATAGTTGATTCTAATTCCAAATCCCTCCGTAAATTTGTACAAAGTAAATCCAAGCAATCAGTCTTAGATGGCAATTGGCATCGATCATTCTTTCCAATAGGCTAAAAAACTGACTCTAAATGGTGAACCAATTAAGGAAGGATTGTCGTTTAAGTTGTATTCAAAAGGATTTTAACATGAAAATAAATTATTTGGTAATGATAATGGGTGCATGGCTAATGGCCTGCCAGCCTCAGAAAACCGAAATCACTGTAGAAGAAACGCCGGAGGATGTTAGCGGATTTTATGGGGAGAAAATCACTGAAGAAAAGGCAGTTTCTATAGTTCAAATGCACAGGGAGCTATTGAATGAGGGTGTTTTTCAAGGAAAAGTCCGAGGCGAAATTAAAGAAGTCTGTGTTAACAAAGGATGTTGGATGACATTGGCTTTGCCTGACGGTAACCTGATGCGGGTGACTTTCAAAGATTACGGCTTTTTTGTTCCAACTAATTCCCAGGGATACCCGGTCATTGTTGAAGGGAAGGCGTTAAAATCGGTTACGGATGTGGCTACCCTCCGGCACTATGCAGAAGATGCCGGCAAATCCAAGGAAGAAATAGAAGCTATTGAATCCGATGAGGAAAGTTTTACCTTTGAAGCTACCGGGGTAATAATTTCCAACGCAATTTGAGCTGCGGCTGTTATAGTGAGGTCTTTTTAATTTTATATTCATGCCATTGGCTTTAGACAATATCAGAGTAGGTCGGGTATACCGATTGACCAACTATGGAGAAATCCGGTTTTTACAAGCCATGGAGCGACTTAGCGGTACTAACTTTAAAATGAAAGACCTAGACACCTTGGAGTTTTACGAGCTGGAAGAGCTTCTTCGCTGGGGTAGAGGAAAAGATTATGATTTGGATGAATTGCGTTAGTTTGATTTATAATTGAAAAAATGGGGGAAGAAAAGAAATATCGTGTTTCGGCTATGGAAGCCGTGTTTAAGGCAAAATGCCCGAGGTGCCGAAAAGGAAACTTATTTCCAGTTTTCATTATGAGTTATAGAAGGTTATCTGACATTAATCAGGTCTGCCCAAAATGTAACGAGACATTAGTTCCTGAACCCGATTTTTATTATGGCGCCATGTATATCAGTTATGCCTTTTCCGTGGCACTAGTTGTTACGGTAATGGTGGCGTTAAATGTGTTATTTGAGCGGCCCGCACTGAGCATCTACCTTGTCTCGGTTGTCGCTTCAAATGTGTTGCTTTTGCCGCTTATGCTTAGGTATTCCAAAGTACTCTACCTCTATGCAATGGGAAGGATTTCGTACGATGAATCGATTTCCGACAGATAACATGCTCAATCAAAGATTATCGATGTTTATTAAAAGGTCTTTATTTCGCTTTAATTAATTTATTTTTTTCACAAAACCCCTTTCTTTTTTTTAAAAAACCCGATCTTTTTTTGATATTTATCAGTTGTAAGTAAACCATACTAAATTGAAAGTCGTATAGACATTTTGTGTGTTTTGTAGGAAATCTCTATGGATAAAATTTTAAACAGTATTGTCGTTCAGGTCAATGGTGAGGTATATATAAAAGATCCGTTAAGTTCTGAGTTGGGGAGGCGGATTATCCGTGAAAGCCTAATGTTGATTTCAGAGCTTGGAATGGAAGGGTTTACCTTTCGGAAGCTATCCGAAAAAGTAGGCAGTACCGAAGGGGCCATCTACCGCTATTTTGAAAACAAGCATAAATTGCTTGTTTATTTAACTGCTTGGTACTGGGGATGGTTAGAGCATCATTTGGTCTTTAGTATTACCAACCTTACTGATCCAAAAGAAAAAATGAAAATTGCCATCCGGCTATTGGTAGAAGGACCTATCAACAAACAAAATCAATATTTGGATCCAGTTGTACTTACACAAATTGTAACCGAAGAGTCGTATAAAACCTTTTTAACCAAAGAAGTTGATGCTGAAAATAAAAATGGTTTTTTTAAGCATTTCCACGGATTAAACAGTCGTATTGTTGCCATTGTAAAAGAGATAAACCCATCCTACAAATACCCGAAAACACTGGTTTCTACACTCATGGAGTCTACATTGCTTCATGCGTTTTTCAGGAAGCACATGCCTTCAATGACGGAGATTGGACTGAAGGGTGATCAAAAAGTAGATTTTTATTACGAGTTGGTATTTAAAACACTAAAGGATGAAAACTGATGTAGTTGAAACACCCCTAAGAAGGTTTTTCAACCTTTTGAAGGAAGAAAAAAATGAGGTTTACGCCATTTATTACTATGCGATTTTAAACGGTATAGTATCGCTATCCCTTCCTTTGGGAATTCAGGCCATCCTAAATTTTATTTTGGGGGGTAGAATGACTACATCCTGGACCATACTGGTAGCTATCGTAGCGCTGGGGGTAATCTTTGGTGGATTTCTTCAGATAAGTCAATTGTATTTAACTGAAAAACTTCAGCAACGTGTCTTTAGCAAGTCTGCTTTAGAATTTGCGTATCGGCTTCCCCGAATCAAAATGGAAGCGTTAGTAGGGAAATACGCACCAGAACTGGTAAACCGGTTTTTTGTTACAATTAACCTTCAAACGGGCCTTGCCAAACTTTTAATTGACTTTAGTACGGCTTCTCTGCAAGTGTTTTTTGGGCTGGTTCTTCTGGCAGTTTACCATCAATTTTTCATTATTTTTGCGGTGGTTCTTGTATTCTTGCTTTATCTCGTATTTAAATTGACTTCGCCAAAGGGTATGCAGACCAGTTTGAAGGAATCCTCGGCAAAATATGAAGTAGCCTATTGGTTGGAGGAAATAGGCCGGACCCTTGGTACTTTTAAGCTAGCGGGACACTCAAACCTGCCCTTTTCCCGAGTGGATAATCTGGTGAAAAAATATGTAGAATATCGAAACGGGCACTTTGCCGTCTTAATTTTTCAGTACAAAGTGATGATAGCTTTTAAAGTGCTTATTGTCGTCTCTCTTTTGATTGCCGGAAGTATACTTTTGATGAGCGATGAGATCAGTATTGGACAATTTGTAGCAGCGGAAATCATAATTGTCTTGATTATCGCCTCCGTAGAAAAACTGATTTTGAGTTTGGAGACGGTTTATGACACGCTGACTGCAACCCAAAAGCTTGGCCTCATCATGGACATGGAATTGGAAAGGAATGAGGGTATAGATAAATCTTTAATGACCAATTCAGATGGGCTTCATTATGAGATAAGGGGGCTAAGCTACAAACATTCCAATGCAGACAGACCTATTCTGGATAGGGTTAGCCTCGAAATCCACTCGGGAGAGAAGGTAGTGGTGACGGGTAAAAGCGGCTCAGGAAAGAGCACATTGCTTTACCTCATGGCTGGATTGATAGAGAACTATAAAGGTAATATCATCATTAATAAGTTGCCACTAGAAACCCTGGCATTGGATAAACTGAGATCCCTGATAGGAGATTCGCTGTCTCACCAATCCATTTTTCATGGCACTATCCGGGAAAACATAACAGTAGGCCAGGAAACTGATGAGGAGAGGCTGCGGGATATCATTAAATTAGTTGAATTAGATGAATTTGTCTTCAACCTAAAAGATGATTTGGATACTGTTTTATTGCCGGAAGGAAAGCAAATCAGCCATGCTGCAATCAGCAAGATCATCTTGGCAAGAAGTATTTATTGTAATCCTAAATTGATGTTGCTTGAGGAGGAATTTAATCATCTGAATAAAAATGATTCCAAAAAATTGTTGGATCACATATTTAGTGGACCGTGGACCTTGGTAGCAGTTTCGAATCAGGATCAGACCATGGAAAGGGCTGATACCATAGTGGAATTGGATCAAGGGGAAATTGCCTTTAAAGGTACATTCGCAGAATATAAGTCTTATTTAAAAGGAGAAAATTAATCACTGTTATGTTGAATATTTCAAAAAATACGGTGAAAGGTCGATTTGATCTTTCTTCCTTTGACAGTTACAAATTGACAATTCCCAACAACGAAAGCAGAAAGCGGGTAAGAATTTTACTTTACTGTATGTTGGTTGCCTTTGTAATTTTGTTTTTGCCTTGGACGCAAAACTTCAGGTCCAGAGGAATGATTACTGCATTGAAGCCGGAACATAGACCTCAAACTGTTCATTCTATTATCCCTGGAAGAATTGAAAAATGGTACGTACAGGAAGGTGAATTTGTCAATAGGGGCGATACAATTTTGTTTATTTCTGAAATCAAGGACGAATACATGGACCCGGAGTTGTTGGGCCGCACGAAATTACAGGTAGATGCCAAGTTCTTGTCCGTGAAGTCCTACGAGGAAAAAGTTAAAGCGCAGGAAAACCAAATAGGAGCACTTACACAAAACAACAAACTCCGACTCGAACAGGCTCAAAACCGACTGCAGCAAGCTCAACTGAGTATAATGTCTGACAGTATAATGCTGGAAGCGGAGAAGCTGAATTTATCGGTCGCAGAAGCCCAGTTTGAACGGATGGAAAATCTTTATGAACAGGGGTTGAAATCTTTGACCGATTTGGAACAGCGAAAGATAAAACTTCAGGAAACGCTTGCCAAACGTATCAGTGCTGAAAACAGACTTTTAAGTAGCAGAAACGATCTTTTGACCGCAGAGATCGAGCTGAATGCAATTGACAATGATTTTCAGGATAAGTTAGCCAAGGTCAATGCGGAAAGGTATACCGCTTTGTCCGACCAGTATGACGCGGAGGCAACACTTACCAAGCTGGAAAACCAACTTTCCAATTATACAGTCAGGTCGGGCATGTATTATGTATTGGCTCCACAATCTGGTTATATCACGCAGGCTATTCAGGTCGGGATTGGGGAGACTGTAAAAGAGGGGGCTGAAATAGTCAGTATCATGCCGCAAGACTACTCACTGGCGGTAGAACTTTATCTAGCGCCCATAGACCTACCGCTCGTAAAAATCGGAAACAAAGTCCGGTTTATCTTTGATGGTTGGCCAGCTATCGTTTTTTCGGGCTGGCCACAGTTGTCTAACGGTACTTTTGGAGGTGTTGTGTATGCGATAGACAATTTCACGAGTAAGAACAACATGTACCGGATACTTGTTGTGCCGGATCCTGATGAACATCCATGGCCGGATGCCATCAGACCCGGATCGGGAGCAGATGGTATTGCTTTACTTAACGATGTTCCTGTATGGTACGAGATATGGAGACAGATGAACGGTTTCCCAGCAGATTTCTACACCTTAAAAGAAGCCCGGGAAATGAGAAAGAGTGAATCAAAATAATGTCTGGATAATAAATATTTCATTTCAAACTAATTAACGTCTAACAACGGTATCTGCCAATGAATTGTCTGTGTATCAGAAATTTAATTGTTTTTATTTTCACCTTAGGATTTATTTCTCCAGGGCATTCGCAGGAAGTACTTTCCTATGGGGAGTTTTTGACTTGGGTTCAGATGAATCACCCGGTAGCTAAACAGGGTGAGTTGATTCTTGAACTTGGTCAACAGGAAATACGGATGGCTAGAGGTGGCTTTGACCCATTTTTATTTGCCAACCAGGACGAGAAGACCTTTAACAACACAGATTATTACCAGAAGCGGGAGGGGGGCGTGCTTATACCAACTATGGCAGGGGTAGAGTTCAAGGGACTCATGGAACAAAATTCCGGAACTTATTTGAATTCGGAAAACACTGTCCCCCCTTCAGGCCTTGTCACCGTCGGAGCGTCAGTAAACTTGGGTCAGGGATTATTTATTGATAAAAGAAGAGCAGCCCTTCGGAAGGCCCAAATCTATCTGGAATCCACCGCTCAGGAACGAAATTTAATTTTAAATGATTTATACCTGTCAGCCACTACGGCGTATTGGGATTGGGCAAAAAGTTATGCGGACTTGGAAATTTATCAAGAGGGACTGGAATTGGCTGAATTTAGGTTTGAGGGAATAAAAACCAGCTTTTTTCAAGGGGATTTACCAGCAATCGACACAGTTGAAGCTTATACGCAAGTATTAAACCGGACCATTAGGTTGCAGGATGCCGAGAATTCGTTTTTTGCAAAAACCCAAGAAGTAAACGTTTTTTTATGGGACGAATCGGAAAATCCCATGTTCCTACAAACCAATATTGTCCCGGAGAACCTAGACAACGAACCTGTAGCGGGACTAGAGATTGATGTATTTAGGGGGCAACTTTCCAGTCATCCAGAGATTCAATTATTAGATTATGATATCGACTATTTAGAAGTCGAGCGCAGATGGAGGGCAGAACAATTGAAACCTGTCGTCAAGTTCAATTATAATTTCCTTTCAGAAACGATCAGTGGAATGGAGCCTAGTCCATTTTTTGAAAATAATTACAAATTTGGTGTCACCATAAGTACACCGCTCTTTTTAAGAAGAGAGAGGGGGGCTTTAGGAATCACTAAAGCTAACATTAACATCACGGGTTACAAACGGGATCTGACTTATCAAAAAATAATCGCGGATTTGGAGAAACAATATAATAATTTCTTAGTTTTAAATAAGCAGGTGTCCACTTTTGAGAATAATATAGGTGCCTTGGAACGTTTGTTAGAAGGAGAAAGAATTAAGTTTGATATGGGAGAAAGTTCTCTTTTCCTGATCAATGCCCGTGAAGTTGGGCTTTTTGACGCACTTGTGGTGTTGAATTCTATTTATGCGGAACGGAATATCTCCATTGCAAGGGCTAGGACTGCTGCAGGACTGGGTTTTGAATTGGCGGATTAATGAAATTAAATGTAGTATTAAAAGATTAAAGAATTTTTTTCAGCTTTTCAAATGTCAGTGGTTTTTCAATGAATCCGTGAACATATGGGAAATCCTTCGTTTTTTGCCTATCCTGGAAGTCTATAGAGCTAGAAAGCATAATAATTATATCCTCCCGGTAGGATTCGAAGTTTGCATATTCTTTTAAAAAATCCCAGCCATTCATAACAGGCATGTTAATGTCAACCAGAATGAGCACTTTATTTAGGCGGTTCAAAGTTTGTATGTATTTTAATGCCTCTTCTGCCTCCAAAAATTCTTTAATATTCGGTGATAAGACCAACTTTTTAATCAACCGCTTATTTATCAGGTTATTAATAGGGTCATCATCAACTAAAACAATTAAATCGAATGAATACATTGATTTTTAAAATAATATAATAGCCGTCCTTAGCTTTGCAGCTTGAAATTTACCACGATAATCCCAGTATAAAAATTTATTAAATAAATTTTACTTTTATGCAATTATCAATTTTCTAGCGCAAAAGTAAAAAAAATAGGGAGGTTTAACTGCCTCCCTATTGGAAATTATTAAATTATATTGGAATTACATCATTCCACCCATGCCACCGCCGTGCATTGGAGGACCTCCTGCAGGAGCGTCTTCCTTCACATCTGCGATCACACATTCTGTAGTCAGAAGCAATGCTGCAATAGAAGCTGCGTTTTCTAAGGCCAACCTAGTTACCTTAGTTGGATCAACTACACCGGCTTTGAACAAATCCTCATATTGGTCTGTTCTGGCGTTATATCCAAAGTGAACGTCATTGGTTTCTTTGATTTTGTTGATTACAACAGAACCTTCTGCTCCTGAATTGGAAACGATCGTTCTTAATGGAGATTCAACAGCCTGTCTGATTATATTGATTCCGGTATCTTCATCTTCATTGAGTCCTTTCAAGTTATCAAGCACAACCGAAGCCCTGATCAGGGCAACACCACCACCGACAACAACACCTTCTTGTACAGCAGCTCGAGTCGCATGCAATGCGTCATCAACTCTATCTTTCTTTTCCTTCATCTCTATTTCAGTAGCAGCTCCTATATATAGGATTGCTACGCCACCTGACAACTTGGCCAGTCTTTCTTGAAGTTTTTCGCGATCGTAATCCGAAGTGGTTTTCTCAATCTGAGATTTGATTTCGTTGATTCTGCCTTGGATAGCGGATTTTTCACCTGCACCGTTTACGATGGTTGTGTTATCTTTATCTATGTTGATTTTCTCAGCAGTTCCCAGATAATCAATGGTTACATTTTCTAGTTTGTAACCTCTCTCTTCTGAAATCACCGTACCGCCAGTCAACGTAGCGATATCTTCCAACATGGCTTTTCTTCGGTCGCCGAATCCTGGAGCTTTAACAGCGGCAACTTTCAAAGCACCTCTGATTTTGTTTACTACAAGTGTAGCCAACGCTTCTCCATCTACATCCTCAGCAATGATTAAAAGTGGTCTGCCGGACTGAGCCACAGGCTCAAGAATCGGAAGTAACTCCTTCATTGAAGATATTTTCTTGTCGTAGATGAGTATAAATGGATTCTCAAGCTCGGCTTCCATTTTCTCGGTGTTGGTTGTGAAGTATGGAGACAAATACCCTCTGTCAAACTGCATACCTTCTACCGTTCTTACCTCAGTTTCAGTTCCTTTGGCTTCTTCTACGGTAATTACGCCATCTTTACCAACTTTTTCCATCGCGTCAGCAATCATGTTGCCGATTTCTTCGTCGTTGTTGGCAGAAATAGTACCTACCTGAGCGATTTCTTTGCGTGTAGAAATAGTTTTAGAAGATGCTTGAAGTTCTTTAACTACGGCACTTACTGCCTTATCAATGCCTCTTTTGAGGTCCATTGGATTGGCTCCCGCAGCTACGTTTTTTATACCTACTGAGAAAATGGACTGTGCAAGAACTGTAGCTGTAGTAGTACCGTCTCCTGCGTCGTCAGCAGTTTTGGAAGCTACTTCTTTGACAAGTTGAGCTCCCATGTTTTCGATAGGGTTATCCAACTCAATTTCTTTGGCTACTGTAACTCCATCTTTGGTGATGGATGGAGCACCGAACTTCTTGTCGATGATGACATTTCTACCTTTAGGTCCTAACGTTACTTTGACCGCATCAGCAAGTGCGTCAACACCTTTTTTGAGTCTGTCTCTTGCGTCTGTTTTGAAAAATAATTCCTTAGCCATTTTCTAATTCTGTTTTAGTTTTTTAAATTGATTTGTTAGATTAACGAATTTTTAAAGAATAGCGAAAATATCCGCTTCTCTCATGATCAGATAATCTGCACCTTCTACATTTAACTCAGTGCCGGAGTACTTACCGTATAGTACTGTGTCTCCTACCTTTACTGTCATTGGCTCGTCTTTCTTGCCATTTCCTACTGCGACGATGGTACCTTTCTGTGGTTTTTCTTTGGCAGTGTCAGGAATGTAAAGACCAGAAGCAGTTTTTTCTTCGGCTGCAGCGGGCTCTACTAAAACCCGGTCTGCTAAAGGTTGAATGTTTACTTTAGACATGTTCTTAGTTATTTTTTTTAGTTAATTTCTTAGTACTATACCCTCCTTTGCACTTTCTGTGCCAACTAGCAATTGGAGATTTACTATGACATAAAGTCTTGTCAGGTTCTTACACTTTGTCATTTTCGTGAAAATTCTAATTTTTTGCTGTCATTTTTTCTATTAACTATTGACCCATATGTCAGGATTTTGTACATTTTGCCAAAATCTACTAACACCCAAATAGAAAATATGAGTACATTATCTGAAAACTGGATTTCCGAAGGCTGGATTGACTTCGAATACAAGAAATACATCCTGTTGGGATATCTGAAAAGTGTCAATGTTCAATTTAAAGAAGTCAAACTCTATCCCCCATTGGCGGATTTAATCCGGCACTACGATCGCCTTCAGCGGTTCAATGAGACAAAAAAACAACTTAAACTCTCCTTCCCGAAAGATGTATCGGGCATAGATTTCGAGAAACTTCAAGTTACCTATGAAAGCCGTATGGCGGAGGATGAAATGATGAAAGAATTGGCCGATATTGTGGCGTTTGCTCTTCCGAAAATCAAAACACAAATCGAAGAAGGAAAAGACATTTACGATTTTATTGAAAGCAATCTCGAAATTGAACCAATCGGAATCACCCCCATTTATCAGCGTGAGGGTTATGCCATTTTGTCGTATGACCATTCCAAGGATGTTTATATCTATCGATACAGCTTAAATTTATTTCAAAACAGCGTAGACATTTTTAGAGGTATAGCATTGAAATTTGTTCAGAAAATTAGACAGTCCCTGGTGAATTCCCTGCAAAAAATAAAAATGGATTTGGTCAAAAATTTCACTGACTTACCTAATCCCTCAGCCTGGAGGATCCATTCTTCCCAAGCTATTCCTTTGGATGAAAGTTTTGTTCCGATAAGTAAACGACTTTTACTAAAAACAATAGAGTTCTAGCTGAATTTTCAGCTAGAACTCTATTGGTAATGGAATTTGGGAATTAGTCCTCCTTTTTTAATAGGGACTTTTCATTCACACTTAACGCAGGCGTTGGTCTGCTGTCGTGATATACCATTTGTTTCGCCTTTTCCCTGGCTAAATCCCTGTTTTTAATAATTTCCGCACCTGGCTTGGAAAAAAGAATTCTCCACCCTTCAGAAAAACTTTCCGCCTTTCTCACATCTTTAATGATGTCAATAAATTCATGGAAATTCAAATAAATGGGATTGTAGGAATCAACGTTTTTAGTGATTCCATAAGTAGGACGTTCTTTTTCTTCCATGAATGTGCCAAATATTCTGTCCCAAATGATAAACGTAGACCCGTAATTTTTATCCAAATAGTGCTCATCACTTGCGTGGTGGACCCGATGATGGGAAGGTGTGGTAAAGAAATACTCAATTGGTGCCGGTAATTTGGTGATGTACTCAGTATGTATCCAGAACTGGTACAATACCGCAATCTGATGGCATATAAAGAAAACAAATGGATCAAAACCCATCAACATCACAGGAATGAAGAAAATGATTTTTATGTGCTGAACCCATCCCAATCGAAATGAAACAGAGAAATTATATTTCTTGGAGTTGTGATGCGTTATGTGAGTTGCCCACCAAAACCTCTGCTCATGAGAAACCCTGTGTGCCCAATATCTAGCTAAATCTAACGCGAAGAAGCAGAAGATAAACGACCACCAGGTAACGGGAATTTTAAAAGGACTAATATTCCAGAAGAATAAAGCAATTCCGAATATAGCGAATTTTATCAACGCACTTATACCGACATTGACTAAGCCGATAGTGGATGCCGCTAGAAAATCCTTCCCGTCATAGGAGTCTCTTTTCTTATATAGGCTGATCCCCCATTCCACAAAAACGAGGAAGAACATTATAGGTGCAGCCCAAATAATAATATTGGGCCAATTATCTGCACCAACATCTTGTAGAGTCAAATGATTTTCAAACATACAATGTAATGTTGTGTTAGTTTTTAGTTTTTCAAATAGCTTACAATTTACAAAAAACCTACAGTGAGATCAACTTAATTGTGTTTATTTTTTTAAAAGACTATAAATAAAAAAGTCTGCTCTCAGGAGCAGACTTTCATTATTCCTTTTTAAAATTATATTTATTGTTCAGGTGTTTCCTCAAGAGGCAACTCCTCAGAAGGTAATTCTTCTTCTGTCGGGGACGGAAGCAGTGTGTTCTCCTCAAAAGAAGGAGTTAGTATTTGCTTTCTCGCATTTTCGATATTTGGAGAAGTAAACTCAGATGGACTACTTGACTTATAAAATGCGGAAGATGCTAACGAAAGTGCCAATATACCAATGGCTAATATCCATGTAGTCTTTTCCAGAATGTTTCCAGTCTTGGTTACCCCCATTATCTGAGAAGCACCCCCACCAAAAGCTGCTCCTACACCGCCCTTGGAATTTTGTCCCAAAATGACCAAAATGAGCAAAATTGCCAACACTATAATGATACTAATCAATACTACAAACATGGTATATGAATTAATTGTTTTCTATTTTTTTTAAACAATCCGCAAAGTAAGCCTTTTTATCTGGAAATTTCAACTGTAATTTCTTATAAATTTCTTTTGCTTCCTTAAATTTTTTTTGCTTTATCAAAATTTTTGCGAATGATTCAGATAGTAAATCTTCTTTAATTCTGGTACTTTCTATGGAAAGATCGGTGGTTTCACCCCCCTCTTCATTAGTAGGAATTATCTTAAATTTAACGGTTTTCTTGTTGAACTCGTCGATCAATTCATCTTGAATTTGTTTTTTTTCATCCTTAATACTCTTTTCTTCCCTCGAGCTTATAGCGGCTATTAGCTCAAGT
Source organism: Lunatimonas sp. (assembly GCA_035460985.1). Classification (GTDB taxonomy): domain Bacteria; phylum Bacteroidota; class Bacteroidia; order Cytophagales; family Cyclobacteriaceae; genus Lunatibacter. Next base: position 4,702 of record DATHWC010000222.1, on the reverse strand, counting down.
TCGTGATTCTCCTCAGCGGGTTGTAGATTAGAGGGAAGGTCTCCAGAGGCCGGTGAATCTTCCTGCCCGGTTGATTTTAAGCGGCTCAAATTTTCCTCCAAATCTTTCAACACATCTCTTCTTTTATTTTTGACCTGAGAACGAGGAGGTAAAGGCGCTTCGTTTTTTTCATTTGGCTCTTCTCTTTCATGAACCTGTGACGGGATATTCTGGTCCTGTTCCTTTTCTTCGTTCTCCAAGTTTGATTTATCTGAAATGGGAGCAACATTTTCATCTATTTCAAAAATAGATTGGTCGGTGCTCTCTTCCGAGGGCTCCTGGTCTGGGAGAAACGGGAGAAATGGAATTGGATTTTCTAAAAGAAATTTAAGTCTCTTTCGATCTGGGGATTGGGTGGCTGAGTGGTATAAAAAATTATTATCTGTTTTTGTGAGGTCCTTTCGCTGGTATTTGGCGGCTAGAATGGAAGGCAATACAAAATAGGGAAACTCCCGGTGAAGTTGTACCAGTGATTGGTAGTCTAATTCACTGAGATTATTTCCATTGTTTATAATATGTATCAATTCCCTTGCTGTCACCTTTCTTTGATTTTGTATGATTCTAAATATAGAAGATAAATATTGAAATTACCAATTTGCAACTGTGGAAGTGAAAATGTCCTGTATGATGTTGTCAAATATCTCCTCCACCAATTCGGTTTCAACTTGAAGCAGGGAAGTACTCCGGGGGTCATAATCTTTGAAAAACGAAAAGGTTCTCTTCATGTTTTGCTCTTCATCTGCCATGTTGGTGAAATCCACCTCTACGGCAATGGTAATGCGCATTTGGCCGGCACGATCCGGTTGGTTGGGACTTTGGCTGGAAACCGTGGCCTGTGGCGTGAGCGTATATCGGGTAATCGCCCCCAGCAACTGCAGGTCTCCATTATTTCGGATTAACTCCAGTTGGGTGTTTCGTTGGAAATAATCTTTTAGATTTTCCGTGAAAAGCTGGCCCATATTGGCCGGTCCGCCTCCGGAATCATTAAAAAAGTTTTCCACTGAAAACGTTTTTGTAACATTGTAATCCAGAGTAGTACCTGTAAAGCTATACTCCACTTTGCAAGCCCATAAAAGAAGCAGGATCAATCCGAGGGCAACTACATTATTCTTGAATGTCATATTGTTTAATTTTACGATAAAGCGTGCGTTCTGATATCCCCAAATCCATGGCGGCGTATTTCCGCTTATTGTGGTGCTTCTTGAGCGCCCGAAGAATCAATTCCTTCTCTTTTTTCTCAATGGACAGGGAATTGTCATCCTCTTCGTGCGTGATGTCTTCTATGATTTGATTCTCATACTCCCTTGATAGAGAGTTTCTATCCTGTATTTCTTTTTCACTTTTATTTTCAAGAACAAGAGGAAGATTCGAAGAAACCTTTTCTTCTTCATATTTTACCGAAGATTCCATATCCTCAAAAAGATTTTGGTGCTTCTTCATGATAGAACTGTTCAGACCTCCGGATTGATAGGTCTCCAAGACCAATTTTTTGAGTTCTGTCATGTCTTTTTTCATGTCAAAAAGGACTTTATACAAAATCTCCCGTTCACTGAAATCAGCTTGCGCTTCCGTGCTTCCTCTAAAGGTAACGGGCAACGTTGATCCCTCTTTGGGTAAATACCTAGCGAGAGTATCTACCGATACTTCCCTTTCGCTTTCCAATAACGAAATTTGCTCGGCTAAATTTTTGAGCTGTCTTATATTTCCGGGAAATGGAAATTTCACCAGCAGTGATTTTGCATCCTCGGAAAGCACGATGGGCTTTACGTGATACTTGTCCGAAAAATCCGTGGTGAATTTCCGAAACAACAACACAATATCCTCTCCCCGCTGCCTCAACGGAGGAACGAAGATGGGGACAGTGTTAAGTCTGTAATAGAGATCTTCACGAAACTTTCCTTTTTCTACGGCCTTCAATAAATTGACATTGGTGGCGGCTATGACCCTAACATCAGTTTTGAGTACCTTCGAAGACCCCACCTTGATGAATTCACCGTTTTCGAGGACCCTCAATAACCGCGCTTGTGTCCCCAAAGGCATTTCTCCGATCTCATCCAAGAAAATAGAGCCCCCGTCAGTTACCTCGAAATATCCTTTTCGGGCTTCATAGGCACCAGTAAATGACCCTTTTTCATGTCCGAACAGCTCGGAATCAATGGTGCCCTCCGGAATTGCACCGCAGTTGATGGCTATAAATTTACCGTGCTTTCGGGTACTTAGAGTATGAATTATTTTGGAAAAAGATTCCTTTCCGCTTCCACTTTCTCCAGTAATCAATACAGTCATTTCTGTCGGGGAGGCCTGCATGGCTACCTGAATGGCGTGATTTAGTAGGGGACTGTTGCCGATAATTCCAAATCGCTGCTTAACACTGAGTATCTCAGATTCGCTGATCATATACATAAGTCTTCAAAAAAAAGGTTAATTCAGCACCTCACCAAATAGGGTAGCCGATGAACAGTCCAAAATTCTCACATTGACATAATCCCCGGGTTTAAGGTTTTCTTTTGGCACGATCACCACCTTGTTTGCGGAATTTCTACCTTTCAACTGGATCTCGGATCGCTTTGACGTTCCTTCGATTAGGATTTCCTGTACTTTGCCAATGTCGAGTTGGTTCCTTTTCATAGAAAGGTGATGTTGCTTTTCGATAATTTCCTGAAGTCTCCTTTTCTTGATTTCCAAAGGAACATCATCCAGGTATTTTTTGGCGGCAAGGGTTCCCGGCCTTTCGGAATAGTAAAACATGTAGGAAAAGTCAAAGCATACTTGATCCATCAAACTGAGGGTGTCGCGGTGTTCCTCCTCCGTCTCCGAACAAAACCCGGTAATCATATCTGAGGAAATACCGCATTCATCGCCTAATATTTCCCTGATTTTCTGTACCCTTTCCAAATACCACTCCCGGTCATAGGTTCTGTTCATTAAATCCAAAACTCTGCTGTTACCGCTTTGGACAGGAAGGTGAATATATTTGCAAATGTTGGGATACCTCTTCATGGTATACAAAACCTCATCAGTAATATCCTTCGGATGAGAGGTAGAGAAACGTACTCGTAAATGTGGACTTACCGACGCCACCATTTCAAGTAGCTTCGCAAATGTTATAAGTTGTGTTACATCTTCCCCTTTTTTGTTCAATCTCGCTTTATTGTTTTCTTCCGGGGACCATTTGTAGCTGTCCACATTCTGTCCCAGCAGTGTGACTTCTTTGTATCCTTTTTCCACGAGGGTTCGGGCTTCTGCGACAATGGAGTGAGGATCCCTGCTCCTTTCTCTCCCCCTGGTAAATGGGACTACGCAAAATGAGCACATATTGTCACACCCCCTCATGATGGAGATGAATGCCGATACACCATTCGAATTGAGGCGTACCGGAGCGATGTCCGCATAGGTTTCCTCTCTGGAAAGAAATGTGTTGACCCCTTTGATCCCATCTTCTGCCCGTTGCACCAAATTGGGAAGATCACGGTATGCATCTGGCCCTACTACCACATCTACCAACTGCTCTTCTTCCAATAATTTTTCTTTTAGCCTCTCCGCCATACAACCCAATACCCCTATGGTCAATTCAGGGTTAGATGCTTTTAGTTGATTAAATTGCTGAAGTCTTTTTCGGACAGTTTGCTCAGCTTTATCACGAATGGAGCAGGTGTTTAAAAATATGACATCGGCATTTTCAAATGAGGAAGTTGTGTCAAATCCCCCCTCTTTCATGATGGAGGCCACAATTTCACTGTCTGAAAAATTCATTTGGCACCCATAACTTTCAATATATAACTTCTTTGATTTACCTGTATTCTCTTCCTGGGTTACTTTAAAATCACAGGCCTGTGAATCATCTACAGGGATAATAGCTATATCTTTTATTAAATTCTCCATTTGTTCAACTTCTTTAAAGGGACAAATTTAACAAAATACCGACAATTTGACAGTATAAGATAGCTAAATAATCAAATTTTGAGTTCCGGATGGACAAGATTATCAGATAACAAAATCTCAATTTGGATAGTATTTATTTTCAATTGTATCTATGATCCGGATAATCGGCATAATGGCTTGGAGAAAGGTTTGTGGTGTCTGACTTTAAGAGGAGTAAATGAACGGGGAAAATCATTCCCGTCTCGTGGATGTTGCAATGCGACGTTTGGCATTTTTAAAACAATCTTTGGTCCATTCAAACCAATTTGGTGGTGGTACTGTTTTTGTACCAGAATTATATAATAGACGCAATCGATTATTAGCAGGAATGCTGATGATTAAATCAAGAATTTTGTTCAGAGTTTTTGAAAGTAACGGTCTTGGAATTATTAATTAGATATAAATAGACTAATTGAATTCAATAAATTCAGGGTCTGAGTTCAAGTTTTATCAGTTAACTTCAGAATTTAATTTTGGCTAATCGTTATAAATTTATCACCAAATTAGCTAAGGTCATTGGTTGGATCTTTTTGTCCCTGCTGATACTTATAGCTGCACTTATTCTTTTTATAAGAAGCCCTTGGGGCCAGGATATTGTCGTTCAAAAGGCAACAACCTATCTTGCGGGCAAGACACAAACAGCTGTTTCTATTGAGCGACTTTTTATTACCTTTTCCGGTAATGTTTTTCTCGACTGACTCTACATGGAAGATCAGCGGGGGGATACGCTGGTATATTCCGG
>DATHWC010000221.1:0-20923 GCA_035460985.1 Lunatimonas sp. | reverse complement strand
TGATCTGTATTGAAAGTCTATACTGATCCTTCAGTCTGCTTACCCGAAACCATTCGTGGGATGTCGGTTGAGGCTCCTCGCTATCCATCAGCATAGGTGCTGTCATCGTATTTCCGCCAAACCCAACATCTACTAAAAAATATTGTCCTTCCAACTTCACCATCAGGGCCATATGATCTCTAGGAAGGATTTTATTTTCCGGTACGTTCCATAATACCCGTCCCGCCAAACTTTTTACTTCAAAACCTAGAGAATGTATCAGGGCACCAAAAAGCAGGTTCTGCTCAAAGCAATAGCCTCCCCTTCCGCCAATTACCATTTTTTGAAAAATTGCAGCGGTTTCAAGGTCAACTTCAATCCCTAAAAGGGAGTTAAGCGACTCAAAAGTAAAAACCTGCGGGTGGAGATAGTGCAGTTGTTGTAAGGTTGCCAATGTTGGCATGGGCAGGGAATCTATCCCCAATCTATCCAAGTAAATTTTAATATCTAATGGTGAGAGCTGTACTTCAAAGGGAGAATAGCCTGATCGGGAATAGTTTATAGACATTTGGCGGCGTTATAATCGATTGTAAACAAGAAGCTAAAATTCATTGCTAAGGATGAGTTTTATGGATTTGTCCAAGTCCACCATATTCTCTTTGATCGTATGCCAAACTGCTATGTGCCTAATCTCAAAATTATCATGCCGCAAGAGGATTCGGAATGTTTTCAATAAATACCACGGATAGTCGTATTTTTCAAGATAACTATTGTCAACTTCCTGTATGGCGTCACTGATAACAGCAAACTGAAAAAGTACCGCATCCTGAATCATACTATTCGATTCAAAATCATCCCAGTTGGTAAACCTCATGTATTCGTTAATTTTTGCGATTGCCTGGAGAATTTCCCGAAAACGGTTTAAGCTTTTATCACCCTTTTTCATAAATCAAAATTATCTCATCTTTTATGGATCGCATCACCTCTTCCCGAAATTGATCCTTCCATCCAATATCAATTGGCCTACCAACCCTTTTCTCCAGCTTGTTTTTAATATCGGCTAGGTCAAAATAAGTAAATGAATCGGCTGTCTGAATAGCCAAATTAATATCACTCGCCGCACTTACCCGTTTTGAGGCAAATGAGCCATATATCCAAGCCTTTTCTACTTTTTGAAATCTACTTATTACATCTACCAAATCTGATAGATTTCGCCGATAATTGAATTTTTTGAAATTGCGAAAAGCAACCACCTGTTGGGACAGTTTTAGTGCCTCGTCGGCATATTCATGGTCCTCTCCGATGGTCGAAGCTATTTTTTCCGCAACCCAAGGGGTGAGTAAAATCTCCGGAGAAACGTCGAATACTGCGATAAGTTTCATCACCTGAGGTTTTGTTAACTTTCTGATTCCCCTTTCGGCCTTACTTAGTATCGCTTGATCTACTCGAAGGAGATCGGAAACTTTTTTGAGCGTCCATTTCTTTTGTTTTCGTAGTGTCCGGATTTTATCTCCAAATGGGTTTATCATGAAGGGTTGCTTTGTTGACGAAATTAGGAAATAAAATAAAAAAAGCAAGACCGAAATCTTGCTTTTTTACAATTCTTTGAAATTGGTAAGCTCTAAACCTTAGGCAGTTTCCAGCCATTATTATAATTAGCTTTGGCGATTTTATTTGCTTCTGACTCAGAAAAAGCTCCTTTCGAGGCATCCCAGTAAATCTTCTTGCCCAACTTATAAGCCACATTACCCATGTGGGCGTTGATAGCAGCCACAGAACCCGTTTTTATTCCGCATTTTAACATTGTAGGATCATTTGCTTTAATGGAATCCACAAAATTTTTGCAGTGTAGCTGTTGGGCATTGCCTTCCGGCTTCACCAGCTCCATCGCCTCAATTTTTTCCTTTCTCTGCCCATTCACATTTTCTGTTTCTGCGATTACTTTCCATCCGCCTCTGTTGACCACAAGGGTGCCATTGTTTCCAATGAAAGCTATACCCTCCGTAGTGCCATAGTTACCCCCGTCAATTCCCGTTGCATGTTCCCAGAGCATATTAAACCCATCGTATTCATATACGGTTTGCAAGGTGTCGGGAGTTTCTGAAGCATCATCCGGATAGGCCAATTTACCCCCGGAGGCCATAATGGATTTAGGAGCACTAACACCCATGGCAAATAAGGCAATGTCAATTTCATGTACACCCCAATCGGTCATAAGACCTCCAGCATAATCCCAAAACCAACGGAAGTTAAAATGAAACCTATTTTCATTGAAGGCTCTGCTTGGAGCGGGGCCCAGCCACATGTCGTAGTCTACGCCAGGAGGAGGAGTCCCATTTGGTTTTACAGGAACTGGTTTCATCCACCCCTGATAGGCCCATGTTTTTACGAGACGAATATTACCAAGCTTTCCAGTCTTTACGAAGTCAATTGCTTGAGCATATTGGGAACCACTGCGTTGCCATTGTCCCACCTGTATTATCTTCCCATACCGATCGGCCGCCTTCACCATTAGGTTGCACTCCTCTATAGAATTGGCCAGTGGCTTTTCCACATAGGCGTGTTTTCCGGCCGAAAGACTGTCTATCAGATTCAGACAATGCCAATGATCCGGCGTACCGATGATAACGGCGTCGATATCCTTATCTTCAAGCATTTTCCGATAATCCTTATATTGCTTGGGTTTCTTACCCCGTAGTTCCTCTACATTGGCAGAACGCTGATCCAGGACACTTTGATCTATGTCCGCCAAGGCAACACAATTGACTTCCGGTAACAATAAATGGCTGTTCATATTTGACCAACCCATTCCTTTGCAGCCAATCAGGCCAATATTCAACTGATCATTGGCACCTACTCTGTGTTTTAATGCAGCAAAATGCTCTGCGGTAATCACGTTCGGCAAAGCCGCCATACCAGCAGTGGCTAAAATGGATTTTTGGATGAATTTTCTTCGTGTATTCATGGCTAGTTTGTTCAAATTGATGGGTTAGTCAAGCTTTCTAACCCAAATGTTCCGAAAGCTCACCAGATCTCCATGGTCCTGTAAATGAATAGGTAATGCTGCCGGGTGACCAACATAGTGGGGAATTCCGATGTATTCAGTAGGTCCTTTTAATTCCACGTTGTTTTGAACCAACACACCATTATGAATTACCGTAATTCGAGCGGGAGAGATTAACATTCCGTTCTGATTAAATCGTGGCGCGGTGAAAATAGCGTCATAGGTATTCCACTCTCCCGGAGGTCGCATGGCATTGGCCAAAGGCGGGTGTTGCTTGTAAATACTTGCCGCCATTCCGTTTGTATAGGTTTCGTTGTCATATGAATCCAATATTTGCAACTCATATTTGCCCATAAAGAAAAATCCTGAATTTCCTCTTCCCTGACCTGTACCCTTTACGACAGTGGGGGCTGACCATTCCACGTGAACCTGCACATCTCCGAAGGATTCCTTCGTACGGATGCCCCCGGTTCGTGGGACTACGGTAAAGGCTCCATTTTCCACCTTCCAGGGAGCGGCAGTGCTTCCGGCTTTATCGCTTACCCAAGCATTAAGATTATTTCCGTCAAAAAGTACTATGGCATCCGCAGGCGGCTGGTGGTTTTCGTTTCCGGGAGAAACTTTCTTTACAACCGGGGTATAAAACTCAGTGGCCTGAGGGGGTAATTTAATCTCTTCCTCCTGTGCCATCGACGGGGAAAGTACAAAAAGGCCCGAAATAAGACCCAAGGATATAACGTGTAATTTCATAGGTAATTGAAGTTATGTTAATTGTCAAGTTCAAAATAAATGAATATTGAGAAATAAACCCCACCATTTGTAAATAAATTTCAGAGACTTAGAGTCAAATAATCGGAATAGCATCTTGGATTTTTCACCTTAAAACAAAAATCCGGTAACCAATAGGATACGGGCAAACCCAAATTAAGAAGTATTCAACACATTTATGCGAGATTTTTCCTGCTATTAAACCTATAAATTCTCTTGCCAACTGCTTTGTAACCCCATCATTACATTTTTTTTAGGAGTTTTCTCAAACCACCTTGTTTTTCCAAAACGGTGGCCCGGATTTTTTGCTTCGGTGGTAATCCGTATTTTTGTGGCATGCAAGTGAAAACATTATCCCTTACTCCCCAGCACTGGGAAGATTATGAACTGTTGGATACCGGTGGTTTTGAGAAATTGGAGCGGTTTGGGGAATATATACTTAGCAGACCCGAACCTCAGGCCATATGGGACAAGCGTATGGATGAGGAGGCTTGGCGAAAAATGGCCCATGCCCATTTTGCCAAGGAAAAGGGAAATCCCGACAAAGGCAACTGGGAGATCCTTAAAAAAATGCCCCAACATTGGACCATATCCTATAGGAATCCCGCTGGCTTACAGATGACCCTTAATCTATCTTTAACCTCTTTCAAGCATATCGGAATCTTTCCAGAGCAGGCCGTAAACTGGGACTATATCACGGAGACGCTCTATGGTTATCCTCCGGGAAAAGCAAAGGTACTAAACCTCTTTGCCTATACAGGAGCCGCAAGTGTAGCCGCAAAGGCTGCGGGTGCAGATGTTACACACTTGGACGCCGTAAAGCAAGTAGTAACTTGGTCCAAATTTAACATGGAGGCCTCCAAGCAGCAAGACATCCGCTGGGTCATTGACGATGCGATGAAATTCGTCAAGAGGGAAGTGAGAAGAGGCAGCCAATATCAGGGAATCATATTGGATCCCCCAGCGTATGGCCGCGGACCAAATGGTGAAAAATGGATTCTGGAGGAAGGCATCAACGAAATGTTAAAACTTTGCTCCCAAATACTGGATCCAAAAACAAACTTTCTAATTCTCAACATGTACTCGCTAAGCTTTTCTTCACTAATCGCTGCAAATTTGGTGCAGGCTAGTTTTCCCAATATTTCCCAGGCAGAGCATGGAGAGCTTTATTTGGAAGACAAATTTGAGAAAAAATTACCCCTTGGTATTTTTTACAGATTTAGAAGCAACCCGTAATCTGCATATCCCACTTCAAATTTCCATCCATGAACAATCGACAGCTTTTTCTATCCAATCTGGCACAAACCACCGATTTTCCGTTACTTATAGAAATTGATCGGGCTGAAGGTATTTGGTTGTATGGTCCGAAAGGAGAAAAATATATAGACTTAATATCGGGAATAGGAGTCAGTAATGTGGGGCACCGGCATCCCAAAGTTCTCGAAGCTATACACCTACAACTGGATAAATACTTACATCTGATGGTATATGGCGAATACGTACAGGCTCCCCAGGCGCTCTTAGCACAGGCACTTTGTCACACTTTACCTTCCACGCTGGACAATGTATATTTGGTGAACAGCGGCAGCGAAGCAGTAGAAGGGGCCTTAAAGCTCGCTAAGCGTTACACAAACCGGCGGGAGATCGTATCCTGCATTAATGCTTACCATGGCTCGAGCCACGGAGCACTGTCCGTGGGTGGCAATGAACAATTTAAGCGGGCCTACCGACCCCTACTGCCTGGCATTTCCAATATTGTATACGGAAGTTTTCAACACTTGGAAGCCATCACTTCCGAAACTGCAGCGGTAATTATTGAAACCGTTCAGGGGGAAGCGGGAATTAGGGTAGCCTCGACAGAATACTTTAAGGCCTTGAGAAAACGCTGCGATGAAGCTGGAACTTTGTTGATTGTGGACGAAATTCAGACAGGATTTGGCCGTACGGGGAAATTTTGGGCATTTGAGCATTACGATTTCATTCCCGATATCGTTGTCTGTGCCAAAGGTATGGGAGGAGGAATGCCCATAGGAGCGTTTATCGCACCACAGCGGATTATGTCCACTTTAAAAACGAATCCCCTGTTGGGGCATATCACCACCTTTGGTGGGCATCCTGTATCGGCTGCGGCTTCCCTAGCTACGCTGCAAATTCTACAACGTGAAAATCTCATTGCCCAGGTGGAAGAAAAAGCCAATCTTTTCAAACAGCTATTGGTACATCCCAAAATCAAGGGTGTTCGAAACAAAGGATTGATGATGGCTGTGGAGTTTGAATCCTTTGACGTTTTAAAGCCAATTATTGACCGGGCTATCGGTTTTGGGGTAATCACTGACTGGTTTTTATTCTGCGACGACGCCATGCGAATAGCCCCGCCGTTGACTATTTCCCACGAGGAAATTCGGATTTCCTGTCAGATTATTTTAAAAGCTATAGAAGGAGATTAATTCAAAACCCAAAACAATGGCACCATTCTCCGGGTAGTTCTGTTACACTCAATTAAATCAAACTATCATGAAATCTACCAACGATCACAGCTTTTCCGTAAAAAAAGAAGAGCAGGAATGGAAAGAAAAATTGGATCCTGAAACCTACCACGTTTTAAGACAGAAAGGGACAGAGAGGCCCTATAGTGGCCAATACTATTTAAATAAAGAGACTGGCATCTATGAATGTGCCGGCTGCGGTAACGGGATTTTTCACAGCAGGCACAAATATGACAGCGGATGTGGATGGCCTAGTTTTACAGAACCGGTAGCACCTGAAGCCATTTTGGTGGAAACCGACCGCTCACACGGAATGATCCGGGAGGAAATTTTGTGTGCTTCTTGTGGCGGACATTTAGGCCATAGGTTTCCGGACGGACCTAAGGACAAAGGTGGGATTAGGTATTGTATCAATTCTGTTTCACTGGAATTTAAAAAAGAAGACTAAGTTGAAAAACTTGATTTTGACCATGAATATCATGTTGTATTACCATATTTAAGTCCACAATGGTTAATATTGTAAAAAATTTAAAACATTTTACCGAAAAATTTAAGTACCAACCGATTAAGCTATGAGAAGAAACAACCTTATTGTGCTCTCCACCGCAATTTTTATTTTCACCGCGTCATTTCAGCATACCGATGCCTATGCCCAAGAAGGAGGGTTGGAAAGCGGGTCGATCAAGAGTCAATTTGAATATATTAACAGTGTTTCTACAAACTACCAAGAGTATAAAGTTATCAAAAAAACACAATTAGATCAACTTGAATCCAACATTCTTGATTCCATCGGTGCTTACCAGAAACAAATTGCGGACATCAATATCCAGCTGAATGAACAAAAGTCAAGTATTGAAGGATTAAATGCGGAAATAATCCGAACTAACGAGGCTTTGGAGGATGCAATATCCCAAAAGGACAGTTTCTCGTTCCTTGGTTTTTATTTACATAAAAACCTCTATAACAACCTCGTTTGGGGGTTGATAATAGCATTAGCTTTGGTTTTGATCATATCCTATTTTCGGTTCAGACGAAGCCACGTCGTCACGGCGGAAACTAAAAAACGTTTGGATGAAGTTCAAGAGGAATATGAACAACATCGGAAAAATACTTTGGAACGGGAACGAAAACTGAATCGGCAGTTGGTAGATGCGCTCAACAAAAAATAAGGGCATGTTCAAACCTTCGATTGCGGTGGATATGGATGGTGTACTGGCGGATGTCTACGCCAGCTTCATAGCGATGCATAAGCAGGAGACTGGTGTCTTACTTTCGGCGGAACATCTTGTAGGGAAAACGGAAACGGAAGCGTTCCCACATATTCTGAAGCATGTCAATAGCCCCGGATTCTTCAGCAATGCCCCCGTAATAGCCGGATGTCAGCAAGTAATGGAAAAGCTTAATGAATCCTTTGAACTATTTATCGTCTCAGCGGCTATGGAGTTTCCAAACAGCCTAAGGGAAAAACACGATTGGTTGGTTGAACATTTTCCGTTTATTCATTGGAAACAGATCGTACTCTGTGGTTCGAAATCGCTTATTTGTACAGATATTATGATTGATGACCACTTTAAGAATCTGAATGTCTTTAAGGGAGAGAGAACAATTCTCTTTACCCAGCCACATAATTCAATTGCAGATCCTGGAAAGCATCATCGGGTTGAGAATTGGAAAGAAGTGGAGCGGTTACTCCTCTGAAGCAGACTTAAGTTTTTTTTGTTTCTATGTCTTTTGAGCCTTCATGGTAAAAAGGTGACCACAGAGAGCTCAAAGACATAAAGTTTTGGAAATTTTCGTTGAATACGTTGCGCCTGCCGCACAATCGTCGTGGCCGTTGCGTGAAACAAAAAGTAACTGGTGGAGTAAATCAATCAGGAATAAGGAGAGCAGATAAACTATACAAAAAAACTTAGACCGTTCTTAGCGTACTACTTTGAGGGTAAAAAAACCACGAAGTACAGGTAAATACTCGAAGGACACGAAGGTTTTTATTTTTCTGTGACCTCTTTTGTGGTTATAAAAGCTCCACGAAGCTGTAACTTGATGCCAAATAGGAGCGCACAGAGGGTTAGGCTATATCTAAAACAATACTTTGTGAACTTTTTGCCTTCTCTGTATCTTTGTGGTCTTTTTATTTGAAAAATACGTTAAAATTGATCTATTCCTTTCGAAAAACCTTTTTAACCTCGGTTGCTTTTTCTATCTGGTCACGGTCCATCAGTTGAGGTCTATATTGGCCGTTAGCATAAAGAGATGCCTGATCATTATACCAGGGACTAAAGCGATTGCCACTCTGACCGGTGGGTAAAATTGACTGAGAAGCATCAACATTTGCGAAATCTAAAATGATTCGCATCGCCGGACCGCTGCTCACCTGATACCTGCCGGACCCGTTCAACTTAAATGGCAGCTTGTTTACAGACTCTTCGTTGGCAGGAACCGGACCAACTTTGACGTTGAATATGCGGTCAAGCGGCTTTTTTGCACCCAAAGGATGAGGGTGCTCCAAGGAAACCGATTTTTCCCATTGCCATTGCGATATGTCCGTTCCAAATTGTTCCTTTAGTTCGTTCAGTGATTTTTCCAATGCCTGATTTATAATTTCGTTCCTTGTTTCTACCAGGTTAGTTTCGGTATTGTCCCACCAGGGTGAATCGGCATTCCTAATCATGCCCGGCGTACTACGAATATAGAGGAAGGTGGCCAAGTAGGTATCAAAATCCGCATCCCCCAGCTCGTCGGCCATCATACCATGGAGTGTATGATAGAGCCATTTGTAATATAGCGTAGGGGCAACTTCCTTCAATCCGTGGTCTCCTGTCCAATTGTAAAGTGCGTCCCTAATGGGCTCGACACCATCGAACGCACCTGGGTTAGCCTCTTCAAGCATAATCCTACCAGTTTTTGGATGGCTTTCATTTAGTACTTCCAACTGCAATCCTTTAATGGATTCTTGAGTCCAGTCATCACGGGATTCCAAAGTTTTGGCAATACGGTTCCATCGGTCTCCCGGATAATAATAGCCCGGATAAAAAGTACCGTTGCTGAGCGTGTCGGGCTGATTATTGGCAGATGCCACATAGCCAGAGGGAGGATTGACGCTCATGGGATTCTCCTCAAATGGAATCCATCCAATGGATTCATTGTCCGGATCCGACCCGTCTATGAACATCTTGCTGTTAACGTGTAAAGGCCGAATCGGTAATTTTGCTGCTGCCCACCACGCAATGTTTCCGGCCTTGTCCCCATACATCACATTAAGACCTGGGGCGTGGATAAGCTGAACTGCCGCTTCCACCTCCTGTAGATTTTCGGCATGGTTCATTTTCCAAAGTGCCTCTAGCGCTTTAGTAGGTTCCTGTATATACACCCACCAGGAAGAGACGGGATTATCTGTTAGAACTGCAATCTCAGGAATTACGCCGTTCATAAAAGGTCCGTGAATAGAGGATTCAACATGAAGAAGAACCGGATCCTTTCCCTTGACTTGAATGGTATCTGTTCGTATAGCTATGGGACGGGTATCTTCACCATAAACCGTTTCTTGTGTGTTTGTCGGATTTCTTGTTTCTTCATAGAAATCCTGGTCGTCGTTTTCAAACATCGTCAGCCCGATGCTGTGATGCCTGGAATGGCCAACTAACCCAAATGGAATTCCCGCCAGGTGGTTACCATAAAAGCTGAACCCCGGATATTCCATGTGTGCTTCAAACCATACGGACGGCTGGGAAAAACCGATATGGGTATCGTTACAAAATAAAACCGCGCCGGATGCAGTCTTTTTCGGACCGACTACCCATCCGTTGCTCCCTTCCAACATCGGCACGGGCAATTTTTCCAACATAGACGTGAGGGAACCTCCCAAGTCTATTGTGTTACTGGAATCGCGTCGGGGATAATGATTGGGAATAACATGGTGTTCCGGCAGGGTGTGAATAGAAAGATCTTTCAAGTAGGCCGGTCCAAGCTGCCTAGCCATCTTAGTTACCACGGGATCTGTGCGCAAGGACATAGCAAAGGTAAATGACATATAACCAACGATGCCATGCATATCGTTCACAGAGAATGGCCGAGGTTTATGCCCGAGGAGCGTATATTCCAGCGGAAGTTTACCTTCCTGGATAAATTGATTGACACCTTGGATATAGGCATCAGCAGCACTTTTCCAGTCAGAATTTTCAGCCTCATTCCAAATCTCTGTACTCCAATGGGCATGTTCGGGTATGCCAAGGGTCCGGAAAAACCGGTCAATGTCCACGACATCCTCTCCTAAAAGCGCCGCCAGTGATCCTGTACCTACCCGACGCATCATCTCCATCTGGAATAGGCGCTCCTGTGCATGGACATAGCCAAGCGTAAAGTACGCATCGGCCATGGTACTGGCATAGATGTGTGGGATTCCGTAGTTGTCGAAAAGTACCTCTGTCTCTGAATTTAAACCAGCGCTGATAACTTCCCCTGAATAACTTGGAGAGAATCTCCAGCGTGCCCACAGGACGGTGGTTAGGATTAAAATAACCAATATACTTATTACCAGTAGAATTTTTTTCATGAAAGCGTGGCGTTAGAAAGACTTATTAGAAAAACTAACTATACAAATATCCAAAAAATAATGGTTTTGCAAAGAAAATAAATCCTTACCTTGAATCCGTAAACTTTCCAGATTTTTGTTGAGAATCCGCTAAATGTTCGAATTAAACGGGTGAACCTTGGAAGGCTTTTCTTCAAAAGGACCACTCGGTTAAAAGAAGTATTGCGGAATTTACACAACAGGTAAAATTCTAAAATATTAATTTGTGACTGAGTTTTTTCAGATAGCAAACTTATTGATAGCGATAAAAGTTAGCTAGAGTATGAAGAATAAAAAACCGGTGGTTGTCTTTATTTTCCTTTTCCCTTTCGCATTGCTTTACATGTTGACGAATTCAAGCAAAGATAATACGATACGTCATGTTTCAAATCCTGCTTTGCATACGGTATTACCCGATTCCTCTTGGCTAGGCAATCCTGTTGATAAAAATGGTCGATTTGTTAACCTTTATCATCCATTCCAATCCAGTTTTTATGATTTTCTGAAATGGAAACTCAGTAAAAATCCTCAAAAAGAAGAGAAAAAAGCGGAAACCCGTCATCTATCTATAGATTTTGACGACACGGTTTTTCAAGGCTCGGATGACTACTTGATTTGGCTGGGTCACGCTACCTACCTGATGCGCCTGAACGGAAAAGTATTATTGACAGACCCTATACTCCTTGACAATACATTTTTAAAGCGGAAAGTTGGGTTACCCTTTTCTTTGGACCTGCTTCCGGGATTGGATTATATCCTTTTATCCCATAATCATCGTGATCATTGTGATAAAAACTCCCTTTCTTACCTTGCTAAGAATAATCCTTCCATAGAGATACTGACTGGGCTGGGTTTAGAAGATGTCATTCAGGATTGGACGGATGGACACACTATACAAGAAGCTGGCTGGTACCAACAATACACCTCATTTGACAGTGGAATTACGATCACCTATGTTCCAAGTCGTCATTGGTCGAAGCGATGGCTTAATGACGACAACAGGAGCCTTTGGGGAGGCTTTTATATACAGACGGGTGGTAAATCCATTTATTTTATGGGAGACAGCGGCAAAGGTGCCCATTTTTCAGATATCAAAAACACCCTAGGGTCCCCGGATTATTGCATTATGGGTGTCGGCGCATATAAGCCGGAATGGTTTATGCACCAGGCCCATATCAGCCCATTGGATGCCATAGATGCGTTTAATGACTTGGAGGGAAGTTATTTTATCCCCATGCATTTTGGCACGTTCGACCTATCTGATGAGCCCATTATGGAACCTTGGGATATATTGGTAAAGGAAGAAAAATCCGTTCAGGGAGTGTTGGTAGAACCTGTGTTGGGTAGGAATTTATTTGTGGGAAATTAGGGTATGGCTGTAGAGCCTATTTTACAGTAAAAATTCTTCCAACAAGCCCTATTGACAAAAAATGCCAATTCATTAAAAGTTGCCAATTTTTTTTGGGGGGATTAATTCATTTCAACACCTCCTGCGAAACAGCTTTTGTAAAGATCTATTTTTGAAGCGATCATTCACAAAGCGATCACAGCATCCGCTGTGTAATTTGATTTAGAATCCAACAAAAATTAAACAAACTCCTTTTATATTTTTTTTTTGATCCCACTCTTTCCTACTATCGAGAAATTTTAAAATAACTCATTGAGAAAATCAATGATTCAACTCTTTCTTGTGTGACAAAAGTCCCCCTAAAACAGCAGAGTGATTATTACCTTTGACTTATAAATATTTAGTTAAAGATTTTAAATATATCATGCTATGATTAACGAACAAGAAATTTCGTCCATGCCTAGAATAGGTGATCTGGCTCCAGATTTTAAGGCCATGACCACTACCGGACCAATGCAATTTTCTGAGTATATTAAAGGAAGCTGGACCATACTCTTTTCCCACCCCGCTGATTTTACCCCGGTATGTACGACAGAGATGAGTGGCTTTGCGTTGGAAAAGGAATTTTTTGCCGAACAGGAAACCAAATTGGTAGGGCTAAGTATAGATTCCATTCATTCCCATATCGCATGGGTAAATAATGTCAAAAAGAATTCGGGGATTTTGTTCGAATTTCCAATTATTGCCGATATCGATATGAAAGTCTCCAAACTTTATGGGATGCTACAGCCTGGAGAAAGCGAGACGGCAGCAGTAAGAGCGGTATTCTTTATAGATCCGAAAGGCAAAATCCGTCTAATCATGTATTATCCGTTGAATGTAGGACGAAATATGGACGAAATAAAGCGGGTGTTGCTCGCTTTAAAGACCTCCGATGAGCATAAGGTTTCCCTTCCGCTGGATTGGAGGCCGGGTGAGAAAGTCATAGTATCTCCGCCAAAGACCATAGCTGAAATGCAGGAACGTGAAGCGAGTAACTATGAAATGGTGGACTTCTATTTGGCAAAAAGAGACTTGTAAGAAAAAAGGGAGGGTGTATAACCTTCCCTTTTTTTTTATTTATCCCCTCCCCGGGTATGCCCTGTTGATATTTTTTTATGCATAGGCTGCAACAATAATAATCAAATATCATCATAGCCGAACTGGAAAGCTTATATTCCTTTGCTTTAGCATGCGCAACTTCATGTATGAGTTTAAAGGTATTCGGCATGCAAGTATTGCTTTAGATCTACATGAGTAGGCGTCTGAACTAAAAGATGGGCGTTTCCTGCTAATATTGTGTTTCAAAACCGTAGTTTTGGCATTGGGATTAACAATCCCTATCTGGGATCAAATGGTTTTTACCCATAACAATGGAACTTCAAAACAAAATGCATAAATCGGAGCAGGCTGCAACAAGTAAAAAAATCTGGCTTTCTTCCCCCCATATGGGTGGTGCTGAGGAATGCTATGTCAAAGAAGCTTTTGATACAAATTGGGTTGCACCGCTAGGCCCAAATGTGAATGGGTTTGAGGATGACATCGTACGGTTTACGGACTGCGGTCACGCCGCCGCCCTAACTTCCGGAACGGGCGCCATCCACTTGGCCCTTTCTCTATTGGGAGTAGGTGCGGGGGACTTTGTCTTATGCCAATCTTTCACATTTTCCGCATCAGCAAATCCTATCCGCTACCTTGGTGCCATTCCTGTTTTCATAGATTCTGAAGAGGATACATGGAATATGTGTCCAATTGCAATGGAGCAAGCAATCCTTTCTTGCCAAAATGGGGTTGTTTCTAGAACATTTCCATCGCTAGAATTGCCGATTTCCGGAAGTCTTCCCAAAGCTATCATCGTTGTTGACTTATACGGTATGCCTGCTAAGCATTTTGAAATTTGCGAAATAGCGGCAAAGTACGGCATACCTGTAGTCGAAGATGCGGCGGAAGCGTTGGGGTCCTCTCTCAATGGAAAACATTGCGGGACTTTTGGTGATATAGGGATCTATTCGTTCAATGGCAACAAGATTATCACAACTAGCGGTGGAGGTGCTCTAGTGAGCAGTCAAGAAAATTTTGTTAACAAAGCCCGATACCTTTCCACCCAAGCCCGAGAGGACGCCCCCCATTATGAACATTCAGAAATCGGATACAACTATCGACTTAGCAATATTTGTGCAGGGATAGGTAGAGGGCAGATGGAGGTTTTACCTGAAAGGGTGAGACAACGCAGGTCGAACTATGATAGATACCGATCAGATTTGGCAAACATCCCGGGGATAATTTTCTTACAAGAGCCTGAAGGATATTTCAGCAATCGGTGGTTGACAACCATTCTGATAGACCCAATCCTATCCGGGGGGATTAGCCGGGAAGACGTAAGGTTGTCATTGGCGGAAGGTAATATAGAAAGCCGACCATTATGGAAGCCCATGCATTTACAACCCGTATTCAAACAATTCCCCTTTTATGGCAATGAGATAGCTGCTCAATTATTTGACCAAGGTCTTTGTCTGCCGAGCGGTTCGAATTTAGAGCTGTCCGATCTCGACTTCATCATTGACAGGACAAAAAAAACACTTAATTCAAAATAAATTTTTCTCACAAAGTATGTTGTATATGTATACTAAAGCTGATTTACAAAACAGTTTTTTAACACTCATCTCAAAAAAACCCTATAACTAACCATACGGCAAAGGAAGGATTTCGAACAATTTTCGATGAAAGTTGGAAAATATAAATATATTGAATACTTTGGAAACAAATCACATAAAATTTTTGGTGCATGTATATATACGGAGCGTCTGATCAGGGAAGAGTGGTAATTGATATCATCGATTCTTATGAAAAAATTCACGGGGTATTTGATGACAACGCAGAAATAGAAGAGGTACTCGGGTATCCCGTAATAGGAAAAGTCCCTCAAGATTTTGTATTTGACCATCAGCTTTTTATCGCAATTGGCGACAATACGATCCGAAAGAGACTGGTGTTATGTTACCAAGAAAGGGCAAGATTTGCCACTATCATTCATGAATCAGCAATTTTCAGCAAAAGGGCTAATCTGGATGAGGGATGTGTCGTTATGGAAGGGGCTATTGTGAAAGTGAACTCCAACCTTGGTAAACATGTAATCGTGAACACGGGAGCCTCTATCGACCATGACTGCAACATAGGCGACTTCGTACACATTGCTCCGCAATCCACATTATGTGGCGGGATATGCATTGGAGAAGGCACGCTTGTAGGCGCAAATGCGATCATATTGCCGCGGGTAAAAGTGGGTGCTTGGTGTCGGATAGGGGCAGGAAGTATCGTAAATTCGGATATTGCAGATGGAGAGACTTGGATTGACAGGGGATTAAAATCCGTTAAAATCACAAAATAGTGACAAAAAAAAATCTTTTACCCATGTATTTTTTGAAATTCAAATATATATGTCAAAATATATTCCCTTTAAAAAATACGAAAAGTATAAATTATTATAAAGAATCAAGTGCGAAATAATCAACGGTTGATTAAGATATGTATGATTTTTTATCGATAAAAATTACAAAATAAAAATAAATTATTACTTTTGGCGTGTGATTTGTATACAGTACCGCACACTCCTCACCTTTTTCTTCATTTTAATTATTTTAAAATTTATGAATTCAATAACTTTCATAAATCTATTCGGAATAATTGTTTTCATCGAACCTCCCGAAATGAAATATGGTATTTCAAATATACTATTACGAAACACACAGTATTCATCCTTAAATTAAATTTTTATGGTATCCATAGCCAGTAAATTAGCCACCAAAATAAAAATCTTGCCAAAATGGGGGGTTTTTTGTATCGATGCCGCGATTTTAGTTTTTTCTGGTATAGCCGCTTTTTTCGTCAGGTCAAATTTTGACTTCAGTATGCTAGATGAAAATCAAATTTGGAATGGAAGTATAATATATTCTATTCTGGGAGTGTTAGTGATTTATTTCACGAAAACGTATGAGGGTATTGTCAGGTATACCGCTATGAGAGACGGTATTAAACTTCTGAGAACTACAATAATTTTGGGGGCATTGGTCTTTTTTACAAATCTTATTTGTGGTAAAGTTTTTGGTATGTCCCAAATCATGCCCATTTCAGTAATAATCATAGCCTCCTATATTTCTTTAGGTTTGTTGATCATCTATAGACTGATAGTTAAGGACTTACTTTACCGAGTCAACAATATCGAAAAAAATAGAATAGAAAAAAGGGTAATTATTTTCGGAGCGGGGGAGGCAGGGGTGCTTACTCACAAGACTATTAGAAAGGATAGTCAGATTAAGTACATTAATTGTGGCTTTTTAGATGATGACCCTAGCAAAAAAGGGAAGTATATTGAAGGCGTAAAGGTATTCGGTTCTTTAGATGAGCTCGATACAATCATCAAACATAAGAATCCAACTGACCTTATCATTTCTACTCTAAGCATCAGCCCAGAACGTAGAAAGGAGGTAATAGAAGCCAGTATTGAAAAGGAACTTCATGTTTTCACAATTCCTCCTGTTAATCAATGGGTTAGCGGAGAATTGAAAACCGATGAAATCCGAGAAGTGAACATTGAAGATCTCCTGGGAAGAAAAAGTATAAAACTTAAAAATGAAAAAGTTATACAAGAAATGAAGGGTAGCGTTGTGCTAGTTTCAGGAGCGGCTGGATCTATAGGTAGTGAACTAGCCATTCAGATAGCCCGAGCAATACCGTCAAAACTCTTGCTTTTAGACAAATCTGAATCTGCATTGTATGACATCGAAAACCAACTTAAAAGATTAGGTTATGGGATAGAAATTGAAGTGATTTTGGCCGATGTTAGAGAAAGAGACACCATCTTCGATATTTTTGAGAACTATAAGCCAAAATTTGTTTTCCACGCAGCAGCCTACAAGCATGTTCCCATGTTGGAAAAATACCCAAAAGAAGCTATCAAGTGCAATGTGTGGGGAACAAAAAACATGGCGGATGCGGCGTTAAAGTTTGAGGCAAACAAATTTGTATTTGTTTCTACAGATAAAGCTGTAAATCCAACGAATGTAATGGGGGCTAGTAAGCGCTTAGCGGAAAAATATATTCAGTCGCTCCATCAATACCATGATAAGCAAGTAGGAAATCCCAACCATACCTTGTTTATAACCACCAGATTTGGAAATGTACTGGGATCTAACGGGTCTGTAATTCCCCTTTTTAAGGAACAAATTAAATATGGAGGACCAGTCACTGTCACCCACCGGGACATTACCCGCTATTTCATGACCATACCGGAAGCCTGCGAGTTGGTATTGGAGGCTGGCGTGATGGGAAATGGCGGGGAAATATATGTATTCGACATGGGGAAACCCGTGAAGATTTTTGACCTTGCAAAGAAAATGATCCAGTTAAGCGGGAAAAAACTAAACGAAGAGATTTTTATCGAATTTACCGGACTAAGAGAAGGTGAAAAGATGATTGAGGAATTGCTTAACAATACAGAAACTGTAAAAGAAACCCATCACGAGAAAATCAAAATAGCAGATATTTCTAATGGATATTATCCGGAAATAAATACGGGGATCGAGGCTTGTATGGCAAACATTGAAACCTGCTCCGAATGGGATCTGGTAGCTAGTATCAAAAAACTAGTTCCGGAATTTATAAGCAATTCTTCCCGTTTCGAGATTTTAGACAACGAGTTAAAGGAAAAATAAGTAATTCATTCTACTTCCCTTAACTCATAAATATAGTAGCACTGATATTCTTTCTCGAACTCATGGAGGTCAGCCTGGTCCCGGACATATTGGATAAATCGGTTTTCTCCGACACCCAATACCAAATCGCCAGGCTTATCCCACAAGATGGGCTTGCCATTAACTTCGCCATCCTTAATAGGAATGTAGTAGGTATTGATTGTTGAACTATATTTTTCTCCTGCTTCCTCTGTCATTGCTTCCGACCAAAGGCTTTTATCCCCACCAGTTTTGTAAGCAACCAAAAAGGAATTGCCTTTACCCATAATATTAAAGAAGCTCCCGCTGAATGCCACTGCGGGTCGAATCTTTTGGAACGTTTCCCTACCAGCTTCTGACATTGGAATCGGCTCCTTTCGGTCGGGAAGTAATCTCGGCACCGCTAATCGATTTACAAGTTCAAAATTTTTGGCCGGATCAAATTGATATAATACGGAATCTCCGCCCAATATTACGGAAACAGCCGACGAATTGGCGTCTGAGAAAACAACAGGCTTATCAATGTAGGGGTAGAAAATGCCATGCTTAAACACACTTGCCTCATCAAGTTTTCCCCCTTTTCGGATTTCTCCATTTTTGGGATTGACTAGATGCAATAAGTTAAGAGTATCAAAATAATCTTCTGGGTACTTAGGTAATATCTCCTCGCTGATATTTACAATGGGCCATTCCTGACCCTCCATTGCATAGGTTGCTAAATAATCTCGCACAAAATGAACTAAGCGATACCTCACTTCCTGCTCAAATGGAAAATCCCGCTGTCGTTCCAGATTCATGTCATAGACATAGATCCTGTTGGTGCCAACTATAACTATCTCCTCTCCTACAAATCCACCCCGGTGAAGCACCATTCCAAACCCATTTGGCCCATCTGCCAGTGAATTCTCCACGACAATGTCTCCATTTTTATTAATGATGTAATAGACCCCTTCTAGCCCGGGAGCAGACATCAGATAGAGTTCTTTTACTTTGTGATAGTCGATTAGATGAAGTGTCTTCATCATGTCAAAGGTAAGAGAATCCACTAAAATAAGCTCCATGTCAGGGAGAACCTCGTTCTCCCTGGGATTTGATCCTCCACATCCAACGAACACAGAGACTAGGAACAAAAAGGTCAAAACGGGTATAATTCGATTCATGGCTAACAATATTTTGATGAAATAAATATAATTAATTAATTCGTTAAAACTAAGTTATTAGCCTTAAAATTTAAATTATTCCGACTACAGCGATTCGACTCCTTTCACTAAGGTTGTGATAAATATTTTAATAAAATTTTCATAAGCGCTAAATCCAAAAGTAATACGCACCTCGTATCTGTTGTCATAAAATAATAAACCAATTGATTATGATAAAGAAAATTATTCTAGGAGTTACAGGGGTAGCACTGCTGCTTGTAGGCATTTTGGCTGTTCATATTTATCAGGTCACGTCGGCAAAGAAAAGCCAGGGTCCGTCTCTAGCCATGAGTAAAATATTGCTTCATGAAGAATTGGATTCACTCTCTTCATTAGAGCTGAAGTCATTTATTCAGATAAATGATGGAGTTAAAGACGCAAGGATAAATAGATCTGCCGGACACGCAATTTGTCTATATGACCGGAATTCCGCTGATGTAAGGGAAATCATTTCATCTATAAATCAGAAATTCGATCTGCAGGTAACACTATTCCAACCATCAACTGAAGAACTAGCCATGAGTTGTCCAGCGATTGACCGTAACTCGGTTACATTTATATTGGGTAACTTCTTTGAAAACCTATTTGCCAAATTATAACTAATTCCAATTTAAATCTTTATGAATATGAAAAAATTAAATCGATTACTGTGGGTGTTTGTAGTGGGGTCTATACTCGGCGCATGTCAGGACGATCCAATTGACGTGATGCCTGACCCCGTAGATGAGTCGTTTTATGCGACCAAGCTCGGTGGAGAAACAAGAGTTGCCGATCCGAACAACTCCGGGGCCATGATAGAACAGGGGTACCTCAATCTAAGAACAGTCGTTACCAATACCGTACTGGAAATTGCGACAAACGATGAAGGAGCCTATGATGCTTTGCAGCCCTATTTCTCTGTGTTGCTAAATGAAGTAGGCAGAGGCGAAACATCGGGATTTACAACGTTGGTTGGCGACTTTACAGACTTTTTAGCCGAAGCAACAGGGGCTAAGAACTTTGAGTACGAAGGGTTAAATATGGTTGATGCACATGATCCTGAGAAAAACAACAGAATGAATGGGTTGATCAGCAATTCGGATTATGACCTTTTCGTTCAGGCGGTAGTAGCCGGCGCGGCTGCTTCGGGAATCACTGATGCTGAAATTATTGGACCTGTAGGCCAACTTTTAGAATCAGTGCGTCAGCCAATCGTTCAACGTGGGTCAGATGAAATTTTTGATCTGTATACAAGACTTGGTGGTTCGGGACTTATCGTCGATCCATCCGATGAGAATGAGTTAATAGAAGCAGGATATGTCCCACTTAGAGCTGTTGTGACAAGTACTGTAATGGTTATAGCCACGAATGAAGGCGGGAAATATGACGATTTGCAACCCTATTTTGCCGTTCTACTATCAGAGGTCGGAAGCGGAAATATGTCCGGATTTGAGATGCTTGTTGGGGATTTCAGTGATTTTTTGGCTGCTAACATTGGTTCTCAAAACATCTCATATGGTGGGTTAAATATGTTTGATGCCCATAATCCGGATGTGAACAGTCGAATGACTGGAAGAATTTCTTCCGACGATTATGATTTGTTTATTGGCGCAGTGGTAGAAGGGGCGTTGGAAAATGAAGTGCCCATGTCAATAATCGAAGAGTTTGGGGCAATATTGACGAGCGATGGGTTGAAAAACGCCATCGTTCAGGGATAATAGTAGTGTTGGTTTAGTGGTGAAGTAAAGTCCTGGGAAATTCCCAGGACTTTTTTTCTTCTTTTAAGATTCCTTAAGTACACTCTATTGCAATGTATATTCTT